>JAIHVJ010000057.1 GCA_022720335.1 Collinsella sp. | reverse complement strand
GTCGACCCCATGCTCGCCACGGGCGGTTCGGCCGAGATGGCCATCAGCTACCTGCGCGAGCGCGGTGTCAAGGATATCCGCATGCTGTGCATCGTCGCCGCGCCCGAGGGCCTCAAGTCACTGACCGAAAAGGACCCCGACGTACATATTTATACGTGCGCCATCGACGACCAACTCAACGAGGCCGCCTACATCGTTCCCGGCCTCGGCGACGCCGGCGACCGCATCTTCGGCACGCTCTAGTCGCTGGGCTAAGACGGCCGCGGCTGCAAATACGAAGAAACGGTGCGCGCGGTCGAACAAAAGGCGACCGCGCGCACTCCTGTTAACGGACGTTTTGCCCTGCAGGGTTCGAGAAAAACGTATTACCGTACCTGCGGCATAAAGAAGGTCTTAAGAAAACGAACAGGTGCGTATTAACCGATGCTTTTTCGGTTGTACTTTAGCGATTGGCTCGTACAATAGTCACCAATGTTTGGCGGGAACTGTTCTGTGAGGCGTTAAAAAAGGAAAGTGAGGACGCCAATGTTTCAGATAGCCGATCTGCTCGCTATCGTTGCAGGCGCCATCGCGGGCGCAATTGCCTTCCTTCCCTTTGTCTTTACGCTCAAGCCGGTTCTTGACGATAAACAGAATGCGGACATGCTCAAGGGTATGGTGAGTCTGGCGGTCTCGGCAATCGCCCTGCTCGTCTTTACCTTGGTTGTGTTTGTGTTGTTCGGAGAGGCATTTCGCATGTTCCTCCTGGGCGAGGCGATCGGCTTCGTGGCCTTTATGGCCGCCTGCACGGTTCGCGTCGCCAAGGCGCTGCGAGATCCTCATGAGGTCGAAAGGTAAGTCGTGGAAATTTTTGAAAAGCTGCCTGATGAGATTAATCATCTGGTCAGCGAGTTCAGCTCCACCCCTGTCGTGGGCGATCTGAGCTGCGGCATCACGCAGTACTCGTTTTGGCTGATCGTCTCCACGATCGTGCTCCTGATCGTCCTGGCCGTGTTCAAGAAGAAGCAGACCCTGGTTCCCAAGGGCTTCTTCGTCAACGGTTTCGAGTACATCATCGAGTACGTCGAGAACGATATCGGCAAGGGCGTCGTGGGTGAGAACTGGAAGAAGCACTTCCCGTTCCTGTGCTCGCTTTTCCTGTTCATCCTGATCAATAACATGATCGGCCTGATCCCGGGAATGAAGCCCGGCACCGGTGCAATCGGCTCCACCGCCGCGCTCGCCATCTTCGCCTTCGTGTACTTCATCTACTACGGATGCAAGGCTCACGGCGTGATCGGCTACATCAAGAGCCTCGCCCCGCAGGGCGTGAGCTTCCCGATGAACGTGCTCGTGTGGGTCGTCGAGCTTTTCTCGACCTTCCTGCGCCTCATCACGCTCGCCGTCCGTCTGTTCTGCAACATGTTCGCAGGACACGTGGTCATGGGCTCGTTCGCCATCATGGCGAGCATGTTCATGCAGCCGCTGCTTCAGCAGGTTTCCGCGGCCCACGCCGTCGGCGCCCTGCCTTCGCTGGCCTGGCTTGCCATCCTCATCCTGATCTATGCGATCGAGCTTGTGGTCGGCGCCATCCAGGCTTACGTCTTCACGGTCCTTACCGCCGTGTATGTCTCCGAGGCAGAGGAGGTCGCGGAGGAGGAGTAGTCTTCCGTTCGCGCCTTAAAGGTAAGGCAATTCGTTAAACCGCCGGTGCCCGTACCCATGGAGCCCGGCAGTTATAAAAAAGGTTATCCTGCGTGAAATAAGACACGCACGACAAAGGAGGAATCGTGGGAGTTATCGGTTACGGTCTCGGTGTTATCGGCGCTGGTCTTGCTATCGGCCTGTCTGCTCTGGGTGCTACGGGTGCTATGGCCCGTCAGCCTGAGGTCCAGGGCCGCGTGTTCACCGTCTTCATCATGGGCTCCGCCTTCGGCGAGGCTCTGGCTCTGATCGGCTTCGTTGTCGCGCTGATCGTTAAATAGCACGGAGCGTCAAGTATGAATCTTTCATCCCAGAAGAGCGCGATCGCACTCTCCGCGTCCGCGGCCGCGCTGCTCATGCCGGTTTCCGCGTTCGCCGAGGACGGCGCCGCCGGTGCGGACATCCTCATCCCTAAGATGGCGGAGTTCATCCCGGCGCTTATCGCCTTCCTGATTATCTGGATCGTGCTGGCCAAGGTCGCCCTGCCGGGCATCATGAAAACCATGGAGGAGCGCGGCAAGAAGATCGAGGAGAGCCTCGACGAGGCCGAGAAGACCAAGCAGGAGGCTATCGCCAAGCGCGCTGAGTCCGACTCGATCGTCACCGACGCCCGTCGTCAGGCTGCCGACATCGTTCTCGAGGCCCGTAAGGACGCCGAGTCCGAGCGCGCCCGTATCATCGAGGCTGCTCACAAGGAGGCCGAGGAGATCATCGCCAAGGCCCATACGACCGTCGAGGACGAGCGCAAGTCCATTTACGCCGGTGCCGCGAGCTCCATCGCCGACCTGTCCGTTGCCGTCGCCACCAAGATCGTGGGCGAGGCACTCGAGGACGATGCCGAGCAGAAGAAGCTCATCGAGCGCTACATCCAGGAAGCAGGTAGCCTGAATGCCGACTAGCCGCTATCAGGACAAGGTGCTCGAGACCTACGCGCGCTCCCTTCTGGAAGCCGCCAAGGCCGAGAACCATGTGTTCGAGGACCTCGAGATGATCGAGCGCCTGGCTTCTGCCAGCCCCGAGATCATCGCCGTGCTCGACACCATGTCCAAGCGCGACCAGCTCGACCTTCTTCCCAAGGTGGCAGCTGCCTTTAAGTATGTTGCCGAGGAAGACGAGGATGTAGTGGGCGTGACCGTCACCACGGCGATCCCGCTCGACGACGAGCTGCGTCAAACCATCACTAAGAAATGCGAGCAGGACTTCGGCCGCAAGGTATTCCTTATCGAGCAGGTCGACCCGTCTATCGTGGGCGGCCTGGTGCTCGAGGCCCGCGGCGAGCGTCGTGACATTTCCGTCAAGACGCAGCTGCGCATCGCGCAGGAGACCCTCGCAAACTCTGCTAATTCGTACGGAGGTGAAGCCTAATGTCCGAAACCCTCAATGCCCAGGATATCGCCAAGAAACTGCAGGAGCAGCTCACGAGCCTCTCCGCGACGGTCGATACGCATGAGGTTTCAACGGTCGACGAGGTAGGCGACGGCATCGCGCGCGTCTCCGGCCTCAAGAGCGCCATGGCAGGCGAGCTTCTGGAGTTCAAGAGCTCCGATACCGGTGAGACCGTCTTTGGCCTTGCCCAGAACCTTGACCGTGACGAGGTCGGCGCCGTTCTGTTTGGTGCCGTCGACTCCATCAAGGAAGGCGACGAGTGCCGCACCACTGGCCGCATTATGGATATCCCCGTGAGCCGTGCCATGCTCGGCCGCGTCGTCAATCCGCTCGGCCAGCCCATCGACGGCCTGGGCGACATCGTCGCCACGCACCGTCGCCCCATCGAGTTCAAGGCCCCCGGCGTCATCGATCGTACCCCGGTGTGCGAGCCGGTTCAGACCGGTCTGCTCGCTATCGACTCCATGGTGCCTATCGGCCGCGGTCAGCGTGAGCTCATCATCGGCGACCGTAAGACCGGTAAGACCGCCATTGCCATCGACGCTATCCTCAATCAGCGTGGCAAGGGCATGGTCTGCATCTATGTCGCCATCGGCCAGAAGGCCTCCACGGTCGCTAACATCCGCGAGACCCTCGCTCAGCACGGTGCGCTCGACTACACCATCATCGTTTCGGCCACCGCTGCCGATTCCGCCCCTATGCAGTACATCGCGCCTATGGCCGGTGCCGCTATCGGCGAGTTCTTCATGTACAACGGCGAGGACGGCAAGCCCGCCAGCGAGACCAACCCCGGCGGCCACGTGCTCGTCATCTACGACGACCTGTCCAAGCAGGCTGTGGCCTACCGTCAGATGTCGCTGACGCTGCATCGTCCGCCCGGACGCGAGGCCTATCCTGGCGACATCTTCTACCTGCACTCTCGCCTGCTCGAGCGTGCCGTCAAGATGTCCAAGAAGAACGGTTACGGCTCCATGACGGCTCTGCCGATCATCGAGACCCAGGACGGCGACGTCTCGGCCTACATTCCGACCAACGTCATTTCCATTACCGATGGTCAGATCTACCTGCAGTCCGAGCTCTTCTTCCAGGGCCAGCGCCCGGCAGTCGACGTGGGCATCTCCGTGTCCCGCGTCGGTGGCGACGCGCAGACCAAGGCCATGAAGCAGGTCGCCGGCAACCTCCGTCTGGACCTCGCTTCGTACCAGGAGCTCGCCGGCTTTACGCAGTTCGGCTCCGACCTCGACGAGGCTACTCAGAAGCAGCTTACCCACGGCGCTCGCATGACCGAGCTCCTGAAGCAGCCGCGCTACAAGCCGTTTGAGGTTGGCGAGCAGATCGTTACGCTGTTCGCTGGCAACGAGGGCTTCCTGGATGACCTGGAAATCTCCGACGTGCTGCCCTTCCGTGCCGAGCTCATCGAGTACATGGACAATGGCTTTGGCTCGCTGCTCGACAAGGTTCGCGCCAAGAAGATCGATGATGACACCAAGGCTGAGCTCCTGCGCGTCATCGGCGACTTTAAGCAGCAGTTCATGGCTAAGCACCATGCCGATACGACTGGATCAGAGGAGAACTAAGCCCTATGGCCAACCTTCGCGACATTAAGAAGCGAATCTCCTCGGTTACCACGACCAAGCAGATCACGCGCACGATGGAGATGGTCTCTACGGCCAAGATCCGTCGTGCCCTCGATCGCTCCAAGCAGGCCGAGCCCTATAAGGAGGCGCTGACCGACGTCATGTTGACGGTCGCCGGCGACGCCTCCTGTTCGGGCACCGATCCCATGCTGCAGAAGCATGAGAGTGTCAAGCATGGCCTGATTGTCGTTATTGCCTCGGACCGCGGCCTTGCCGGCGGTTTCAATACGACGGTGGAGCGCACGGCCGAAAAGCTCGCCGCTTCTTGGGCGAACGACGGCATCGAGTGCGAGATTATCGCGTGCGGGCGCAAACCGGCCACGTATTTCCGTGACCGTGCAAACGTCGTCATGCACTTTGAGGGCAACTCCTCTGAGCCCGATTTCAATCAGGCCCGCATGATCTCCTCTCATATCTGCGATGCGTATCGTGCCGGTGAGCTTGACCGTGTCGAGCTTGTCTACCACCACGCCAAGAACCGCGTGGATCAGGAGCTTCGCGTCGAGCATCTGTTGCCGCTCGACCCCGAGATGATCGCTATGGCCCACGGTCCGCGTAAGAACGAGACCGACGCCCCTAAGCGCATCTCGTCCACGTTCGAGTTCGTGCCCTCTCCCGAGCATGTTCTCGGCAAGCTTGTGCCGTCTTATATCCTGACGGTCATCTACCAGGCCCTGATCGATTCGGCGGCTGCCGAGCAGGGTGCACGCCGCAAGGCCATGCACTCCGCGACGGAAAACGCCACCGCGATCATCTCGACCCTTACCCGCACGTATAGTCGCGTGCGCCAGGCTTCGATCACGACCGAGATTAACGAGATCGTCGGCGGAGCCTCAGCATTGGAGGAACAGTAATGGCTAATAACACCGTAAAGCTTGCGGTCGAGGAAGCCACCAAGAAGACGACTGCCGGTGATGGTCGCATCGTGCGTATCATCGGCCCTGTCGTCGACGTCAAGTTTGACGGTGCGGTGCCCCCGATCTACAACGCGCTCACGGTCGAGGCCGAGACCCCGATCGGTCACCTGAGCACGATCCTCGAGGTCGAGAGCCAGCTTCCGGGCGGTGTGGTCCGCACGGTCGCCATGTCCTCGACCGACGGCCTGCAGCGCGGCCTCATTGCCACCGATACCGGTGAGCCCATGAAGATGCCCGTTGGCCCCAAGACGCTCGGCCGCATTTGGAACGTCATGGGCAAGCCCGTCGACGGCAAGCCCATGCCCGAGGTGGAGGAGTTCTACCCCATCCACCATGCAGCGCCCCGTTTTGACGAGCTCACCACCAAGACCGAGATCTTCGAGACCGGCATCAAGGCCGTTGACCTGCTCGAGCCCTACATCCGTGGCGGCAAGACGGGCCTGTTCGGTGGCGCCGGCGTCGGCAAGACCGTTCTGATTC
This sequence comes from Collinsella sp., assembly GCA_022720335.1. Lineage (GTDB taxonomy): Bacteria > Actinomycetota > Coriobacteriia > Coriobacteriales > Coriobacteriaceae > Collinsella. The sequence goes on along the minus strand of JAIHVJ010000057.1, from coordinate 4,059 downwards.
AGGAGCTTATCAACAACCTCGCCCAGGAGCACGGCGGCACCTCGGTGTTCACCGGCGTCGGCGAGCGTACCCGCGAGGGCACCGATCTGTTCCTCGAGATGAGCGAGTCTGGCGTTATCGACAAGACCTGCTTGGTCTATGGTCAGATGAACGAGCCGCCCGGAGCGCGTCTGCGCATCGGTCTGGCCGGCCTTACCACCGCTGAGTACTTCCGTGATCGCGGCCAGGACGTTCTGCTGTTCATCGACAACATCTTCCGTTTCTCCCAGGCCGGTTCCGAGGTTTCCGCACTGCTGGGCCGTATGCCGTCCGCCGTTGGTTACCAGCCCACGCTGGCTACCGAGATGGGCGACCTCCAGGAGCGCATTACCTCGACCAAGACGGGCTCCATTACCTCCGTCCAGGCTGTCTACGTCCCCGCAGACGACCTGACGGACCCGGCGCCTGCCACGACGTTTACGCACCTCGACGCCACTACGGTTCTTTCGCGTAGCATTTCGTCGCTCGGTCTGTTCCCGGCTATCGACCCGCTCGCGTCTTCCTCCGACGCTCTCGATCCCTCGATCGTTGGCGAGGAGCACTACCGTGTCGCCGTCAAGGTCCAGGAGCTTCTGCAGGAGTACTCCGACCTTCAGGACATCATCGCCATTTTGGGTATGGACGAGCTGTCCGAGGAGCAGCGCCTTACGGTCAACCGTGCCCGTAAGATCCAGCAGTTCCTCTCACAGTCCTTCCACGTCGCCGAGAAGTTCACCGGCAACCCCGGTGTCTACGTTCGCGTCGAGGATACCGTCCGCTCTTTCGCCGAGATTGTCGACGGCAAGGCCGATGACCTGCCCGAGCAGGCTTTCCGCTATGCTTCCACGATTGAGGACGTGCGCGAGCGCGCCCGCAAGATGGGGGAGAAGTAGGTTATGCGTATCCGCATCGTGTGCCCCGTGAGCTGCGCCTATGAGGGCGACGCTGCGTTTGTGTCGATTCCGTCCACGGATGGCGAGTTTGGCGTTCTGCCTGCTCACTCCAGCGAGATCTGCACGATCGACCGCGGTTACGTTCGCGTTTCCGATAAGGCCATGGGCACTGTCGACCACACGTTTGCCGTGGCCGGCGGCTATGCCCAGGTTGCGGACGATGTCGTGACCGTTCTCGCCGAGCGCGCTTGCGATTTGGCGACCGTCGATGCCGACAAGCTTAAAGCTGATATTCAAGGTTTTGAAGAGAAGCTGGGTAATTTGTCGGAGGATGATGCACGCCGCGCCTACCTCTATAATGAAATCGCATGGTGTAAGCTCAAGCTTGCCCAATAGTCAAACGATTTAGCGTTCGACCATTTGCGAACACATCATGCCCGGGATGGCCTAGCCACCCCGGGCATGCTTTTTGAAAGGGTAGACCTTGGATATTATCCGCGTTGAGGGTGGCCACGCCATCGGAGGCTCCGTGCCCGTCTCGGGCGCCAAGAACTCCGCGCTCAAACTCATGGCGGCAACGCTTCTGGCGCCGGGCAAGACGACGCTGCAGAACGTGCCCGATATTTCCGATGTCCACGTGATGGGCAAGGTGCTCAAGGGCATGGGCGCTACGATCGATGTTCTCGACGAGCACACGCTCGAGATCGATACCTCTCAGGTCGATTCATGGGAGGCCCCCTACGAGCTCGTTGCCAAGATGCGCGCTTCCACCGCCGTCATGGGACCCCTGCTGGGCCGCTTCCATCGCGCCAAAATTGCCATGCCGGGCGGCTGCAACCTGGGTGCTCGCAAGATCGATATGCACATTCTTGGTCTTGAGGCCCTGGGCGTTGAGTTCGATACCGCCCACGGTTACATCAACGCTAATGCGCCCCAAGGTCTGCGCGGTACCACCGTCACGCTCGAGTTCGCCAGCGTCGGTGCGACCGAGAACCTCATCATGGCCTCTGTGCGCGCACAGGGTACCACGGTTATCGACAATGCCGCCCGCGAGCCCGAGATCGTCGATCTCGCTAACATGCTCAACGAGATGGGCGCCAAGATTGTTGGCGCCGGTACGCCCGTCGTGACTATCGAAGGCGTGGAAGAGCTCCATCCCGTTACCCATCGCGTGGTGGGCGACCGCATCGAGGCCGGTACCTTTATCGTTGCCGGTGCGTTGATGGCCGACGATCGCGGTGTCGATGTCACGGGCTTTTGCCCCATTCACTTGGGAATGGTGCTCAAGAAGATGGAGCTCATGGGTATCGACTGCGAGCGCGTCGAGGATGGCGTCCATGTGAACCGTGCCGAGCGTATCAAGCCGGTCGACATCCAGACGCTTCCGTTCCCCGGTTTCCCGACCGACATGCAGGCGCAGATTATGGTGCTCTCCGCCCTTGCCGACGGTAGTTCCGTTATTACCGAAAACATCTTCGAGAATCGCTTTATGTTTGCCTCTGAGCTGGTGCGCATGGGTGCCGACATTCGTATCGAGAGCCATCATGCCATGATTCATGGCGTCAAGGGCTTCTCGAGTGCACAGGTTACCTCGCCCGATCTGCGCGGCGGAGCGGCCCTCGTCGTAGCGGGCTTGATCGCCGACGGGACGACCGAGGTTTCGGCTATCCATCACATCAAGCGCGGCTACGAGCAGTTTGTCGAAAAGCTGCAGGCGCTTGGCGCGCATGTCGAGCATGCTACCGTCCCCGATCCCGTCATCTACTAATACAGGTTGCCTATGTTTAATAAAAAGCCCCTCGCGGATACCACCACCCGAAGACCCTCAACTGGTGCGCAGGCCAAAATCTACAGTCGCGATAACGTGGCTCGCTATTCCGAGCGCGCTCGTCAACGTCGCCGTAGCCACACGATTCGTCACGTCGCGCTCATTGTCGTGCTTGGCGTGCTGCTGAGTGCCACTACCGCTGCCGGCCTGTGGTTTGCCACCATTATGGGCAAGCTCGGCGATTCTAATGTCATTACTGACAATCTGCGTCGGGTTCTGGTTGACACCGATGAGGCAAAGGATCCGTTCTACGTGCTGCTTCTTGGCACCGACGGCCGTCCGGGCGAGGATACGTATCGCGCCGACTCGATTATCCTGGCACGCATCGACCCCACGCAAAAGCAGGCGACGCTCATTTCCGTTCCGCGCGACACCAAGGTCGAGTACAAGGGCGAGACCATGAAGATCAACGCCTGCCATACCGTGGGCGGCGCCGAGGCCATGGTCGAGGCGGTCAACGAGCTGTGCGGTGTTCAGATTTCCCACTATGCCGAGGTCAGCTTCGACGGTATGCAGGCGCTGATTGATTCGGTTGGCGGTATCGACATTAACGCAACCGATGATGTTGACGACCCCGAGCACCTGGATATTAAGATTACCGCTGGCCAGCAGCATATGGACGGTGCCACCGCCCTTACCTATGCCCGCTGCCGCTACACCTATGCCGACGGCGATTACACGCGCATGCGCCACCAGCGTCAGGTGCTTGGCGCCCTTGCCAACCAGATTCTCAATAACTTCGATGCCACGAAGATCTTTGGCCTGGTTAATTCGCTGTCCGATATGCTCGTAACCGATATGAGCGTTCAGGATATCGTGGCTACGGTCAACGCCATGCGCGGTATGGATGTCGACGGTATCTACTCGGCCAACCTGCCCTCGTATGCCGACGACAGCACCATGATCGACGGTGTGAGCTACGTCTTTGTCTACGAGGACGAGCTCAAGGAAATGATGGAGCGCGTCGATGCCGGCAAGGATCCCAAGGGTCCCAACACCATGGGTCTTTCCGACGGTTCCAGCTCTACGATCGGCGACCTGAACAACAACACGTCTGACGACTACGCAAACGATACCGCAACCTCATCGGTCAGCTCTGACGATTCCGATGATTCAAGCGATTCGAGCGATTCGGACTACTACGAAGAGCCCACCGGCGACGGCAACGGCTACGAAGCCAACTACTAAGTTACGCGGTTTTACCAAACCGCGTAACCGCTTGACGCTGCGCGGGCCGCATTTGGACAATCTGACGTTCAACTTCAAGGGCGCGACCAGAAGGTCAGCGCCCTTTCGTTTCACGTCACCTTGTCTCAAATG
>JAIHVJ010000277.1 GCA_022720335.1 Collinsella sp. | reverse complement strand
CCAGAACCACGGCGTTGGCGCCGATCATGACATCGTCCTCGATGATGACGGGCGTGGCGCTTGCGGGCTCCACGACGCCCGCCAACACGGTGCCGGCGCCGATGTGGCAGTTCTTGCCCACGGTTGCGCGGCCGCCCAGGACGGCGCCCATATCAATCATAGAGCCCTCGCCGATAACGGAGCCGATGTTGATGATGGCACCCATCATGATGACGGCGCGGTCGCCGATCTCGACGCGGTCGCGGATAATCGCGCCCGGCTCAATGCGGGCGTTTATGCCCTTAAGGTCGAGCATGGGCACGGCGGAGTTGCGGCAGTCGTTCTCTACGTCGTAGTAGTCGATGGAGTCGGCGTTGGCGTCGAGGATTGCCTTGAGCTCATCCCAGTCGCCAAATACGGTCTTGCCACGGCGACCGCCATAGACATGCGCATTGCCCCACTGGACCTTCATGCCCGGCTTTTCGCGCACGTACAGCTTGACGGGCGTCTTCTTGGGCGCGGTGGCGATGTAGTTGATAATCTCCTGTGCATCCATCTCGGCTGCATTGCTCATTTGCTGTCTCTCCTTTGGGTGGATCTGGTTGATACCTGGTTAGGCGAACATGACCTGGTCGAACGTATAGAAGCCGTGCTCGCGGGTGACGAGCTTCTGCGCGGCTGCCAGGGCGCCGTTGACGAAGATTTGGCGGCTCGTGGCGCGATGGCTAAGCGTGACTTCCTCGTCCTGGCCAAAGAAACCCACCTCGTGCACGCCGGCTACGGTGCCGCCGCGCAGCGAGTGCATGCCGATTTCCTTGGGGTCGCGCGCTCCGCACATGCCCTCGCGTCCGTAGACGGGGTGGTAGCCTGCCTCGGGCTCGGCCTCGACTACGGCGTCGAGCAGCAGCTTTGCGGTGCCGCTGGGGGCGTCGACCTTTTGGTTGTGGTGCGTCTCGACAATCTCGCAGTCAAAGCCGGGCAGCTCACGCGTGGCCTGTGCTACCAGATGGCGCAGGGCTGCGATACCGATGGAGTAATTGCCCGAGTGCATGACGCGGGCATTCTGGCCCAGCTCGCGCAGGCGGTCCATCTGCTCGGGGGTGTAGCCTGTGGTGCCCGAGACCAACGCCGCGCCCGTGCGCTCGACATAGGCGACAACGGCATCGAAGGTCACGACGTTCGAGAAGTCGATGATGACGTCGGCCGTCGGTGCGCTCTCGAGCTCGGACAAGTCGAAGCCGATCTGGGCGACGATGTCAAAAACGGGCTCTCCAGCGGCGTTGACAATGCCCTCGGCGGTAGTGCGGATCAGCGAGCCCATGCGGCCCGTTCCCATAATGACGGTCTTAATCAAGCAGACCAGCTCCCTTCAGAGCATCGGTAAGTGCAGCGCGCGTGTCGTCTGCCATGGGGCATAGCGGCATGCGGTAGTTGGCTTCGATCATACCCATCTGAGCGAGCGCTTCCTTGACGGGGATGGGGTTGACCTCACTAAAGAGGGCGTTGATGAGCGGCTGGCCGGCAATCTGGATATCGCGGGCGCGCTCCACGTCGCCGTCCAGATAGGCGCGACACATGTCATGCACGAGCTGCGGCTGAACATCGGCCCACACGCTGATGGTGCCCGAGGCGCCTAGGCTCATGAGCGGTACGGTAAGCGCGTCCTCGCCCGAGTACATGCGGAAGTCGTCGGACAGCAGGTGGGCGATCTTGGCCGCGTAGGCGACGTTGCCCGAGGCTTCCTTGATGCCCATGATGTTGGGATGTGCGGCCAGGCGCTCCACGTTGCGCTCGCTGATACCGCAGCCGCAGCGGCCGGGGATGTTGTACAGGATGCAGGGGATGTTCACGGCATCGGCGACGGTCTTAAAGTGCTGATAGATACCCTCTTCGTTGGACTTGTTGTAGTAGGGGGTAATGAGCAGCAGGCCGTCGGCTCCCAAGCCCTGGTA
>JAIHVJ010000276.1 GCA_022720335.1 Collinsella sp. | reverse complement strand
GTGGATGCCGCGCGCAACAAAGAAGGCGCGGCGGTTCTTGCTGCCCTGCCACCGCGGGCACATGTGATTCTGCTGGCCATTGAGGGCAAGGAGCGTTCGAGCGAGGAGCTCTCGACCCGTCTCGATGAGCTCATGCTGCGAGGTAACAGCGACATCGCTTTTGTAATCGGCGGATCGGACGGCGTGAGCGATGCCGTGCGCGCCCGCGCCGACGAGATGCTCAGCTTTGGACGTATTACCTTGCCGCACAACCTGGCGCGCGTGGTGCTGCTGGAACAGATCTACCGCGCCTGCAAGATTAGCCGTGGCGAGCCGTATCACAAGTAGGTCGGCAACACGAAACAATGGCGTGGGACAATGACTTTCGTTTTGAGGAACGCATCTGAGAGGACTGTGTGATATGAAGATCGGATTTGTCGGTTTTGGCAATATGGCGAGCGCTATGGCCGATGGCTGGATTGCCGCCGGCGTGGCCGCGGGCGACATGTGCGCCTGCGCAGGCCGCTACGATGCTCTGGTTGAGCGTTGCGAGGCGCGGGGCATGGCTGCCTGCCACGATGCGGCGGAGGTTGTTGCCGCGTCCGATATCGTGGTTGCGGCGGTCAAGCCGTACATGATCGAGAAGGTCTTCGCTCCACTCAAGGATGCGCTTGCCGACAAGGTCGTCCTTTCGGTTGCCTGGACCTGGGATAGCGCCAAGTGGGAACAGGTCCTGCCAGGTGTCGCTCATATCTCGACGGTGCCCAACACGCCGGTTTCGGTGGGCGAGGGCGTTATCGCCTGCGAGAAGGCTTCCACGCTTAGCGATGAGCAGCGTGCCACGGTGCTCGATCTGCTCGGAAAGCTTGGCACGGTGGTCGAGCTCGATTCGAGCCTGCTGTTTGTGGGCGGTACCGTGGGCGGTTGCGCCCCGGCGTTTGTCGCCATGGCGATCGAGGCTCTGGGCGATGCGGCCGTCAAACACGGTATTCCGCGCGCCGATGCCTATCGCATTGTGAGCCAGATGGTGCTGGGTACGGCAAAGCTGCAGCTTGCAACCGGCCAGCATCCCGCAGCGATGAAGGATGCCGTGTGCTCGCCCGGCGGTGCTACCATCAAGGGCGTCGTCGCGCTCGAGGACGCCGGCATGCGCAGCGCCCTAGTCAAGGCCATCGACGCAACCCTCCAGTAAAACCGACCAAAAAGGGACAGGTTTATTTTGGCAGGTTTTTCCTGCGGGTTTGTCGTATGTGTGAAAAGCGCCCCGCAACCGGATCGTTACCAGTTGCGGGGCGCTTGCGTTTGCCCAGATAAAACCGACCAAAATAAGCCTGTCTCTTTTTGGCAGGTTAGTCCCAGAAGCTGTCTTCCTCATCCTCGGACTTGGGGCCGCGGTCGACATACATTTTATGGGTGCGCTTCTCCATCACAAAGGCAAGAATCGCAAATAGCAGGATGCCGCCGGCGAAAAGGATGGCAAAACCGGTGCGGGTGCCAAACAAAAAGGAAAAAACTGCGTCCATTGGGTGCCTTCTTGCGTAGTTGAGTTGGGTCGTAAACGCTCATAAGTATATACTTGCCCATACATGTACAAGGTTGCAACCTAAATGGAATGTATATCGCCGGAGGATCTAATGCTTGATATCAAGTTTGTTCGCGAGAACCCCGATGCCATCGATACCGCCATGGCAAATCGCCAGACGTCTTGGGATCGCGAGAAGTTCTTTGAACTCGACGACGAGCGCCGTGCCGTCATCACCGAGGTCGAGGAGCTCCAGGCCACGCGTAACGCCGAGTCAAAGAAGATTGGCGCCCTGATGAAGGAGGGCAAGAAGGACGAGGCCGAGGCCGCCAAGGAGGCCGTGCGCGCCGTCAACGAGAAGATCGACGGTCTGGCCGAGCGCCGTACCGCTCTCGAGCAGGAGCAGTACGACTTCATGTCTCACCTGCCCAACAT
>JAIHVJ010000056.1 GCA_022720335.1 Collinsella sp. | reverse complement strand
CAACGGCCGCGTGCTCGACCTGCCCAAATCGAGCAACACTATGGAATACGAACTCACAGACTTTATCACCGCCATCGGCGGCATCGATAACGTTAAGGAAGAGATTTGGGAGACCCCGGCAGGACGCCACGAGCTTGGCCACTACCGCGATGTCACACTCGTCTCACTGCGCATCATGGATGCCGTGCGCCAGCAGGCCGGCATAACCTTCCCGGCCGACGCAGGCAAGCAGGCATAGCGATGGGTTTTTTCGACAAGCTTTTCTCGGGCGTCACCGGCGGCAGCCGCGAACCCCAAAAGCCCTCTGGCGTCGAGCTTGAGCTGCGCCGTAGGCTCACCGTGCTCGCAAGCGACGAGGCCACTCAAGACGCCCCGCAGCGCTATTTCCTGCGGTGGGAGGGACAGGTCCAGGGCGTCGGTTTCCGCTTCACCAACACCAACCTCGCACAGGCGCGCTCCCTCACCGGCTGGGTGCGCAATATGGAAGACGGCCCCGAGCCCCACTTGCCAATGAAGACGGTTTCATTCCTCGTTATTAGTATTGTGTGCTAAATACGGTATCATTTACCTACGACCGTTGATAGAAAAGAGGCGAGGCGCATGGCGGTGCAAAGAAGGAATACCAGGCAGCGAAAGCTGGTTCTTGACGCTGTGCGCCAAAGCTATAACCATCCCACCGCCGACGAAATCTACAACGCCGTACGCGAACAGGATGACAAGATCAGCCGCGGTACGGTCTACCGCAATCTCAATCTCTTGGCCGACGCCGGCGAGATCCTCTCCATCAAGACGCCGGGCGGCAGCCGCTTCGATCGCACCATCGAGCCGCACGCACATATCATCTGCACCTCGTGCAGCCGCGTCATCGACGTACCGCTCCCCTTCGATGCCCAGCTCGACGCCAAGGCGTCCGAGCAAATCGGCTGGCACGTCACGTCGCACTACACCATCTTCGAGGGTCTCTGCCCCGACTGCCGGTAGATGTTTGGGACATGCCTTATAATCCACCTTTCCGCACTTTGCAGCAAAAAGTAGATTTCTAGGCATGTCCCAAATGTCTACTCAGCAAGTAGACGACGCAGCTCTTCTTCGACCGTGCGCACGTAGCGGACACGGTCATTGACACCGCGCATGCTGGGATTGCAGCTCTCCATCAGATAGGGATGGCCCACGACGTTAAGCATGTCGCGATCGTTCTCATTGTCGCCAAACGCCATCATCTCATCGGGCGAAATACCCAGGGCACGACCGCAATCGGCAAGCGCGGAGCCCTTGCCCGAACCGAAACCGATAAAGTCCGTCCATTCGGTTCCCGACGTCATCACGTCGACACGGTCGCTAAAGAGGCGCTCAAAATGCTCCAGCGCCGCCGGCTGATCCACCTCGGGCGTCTGGAAGGCAATCTTAATGACGTCCTCGTCGATGTCCTCGGGACGGTCGACCACCGCCACATCGCAGTGGACCTCATAGCGCAGGTGGTCAACAAACACATCGTTGCCGCTCATGGTGTAGAGGTGCCCCTCGCACGAAAGGGTCACGTCGGCATGGGGATACGCAACCACGGCATTCGCGATATCCATAGCAAGGCCACGCTCCATGGAACGCTTGACAACGGCACGTCCCTCGCTCATCACCAGGGCTCCGTTTTCGCATACATAGGCGAGCTCATCAGCCACCGGGGCAAACAGGTGGCGCAAGCTCGCATATTGACGGCCGCTCGCCGGCATAAACACGATACCGCGATGATGCAGCTCATCGATAAGCTCAAAGGCCTCGGAACGCGGCTCGCGCTCCCCCGGATGCAGCAACGTGCCGTCCAAATCGCATGCAATCAGCTTGATTCCCTCAAGACCCATATGCTTTCCCCCAAAGCACCTCATCAACAGTAAGACGAACTTTGAATAGTTGCCTCTCAAAGTCCGTCTTACTCATACGCACGTTAACCGCGCGCCTTCTTTACGATGGAAAAGTCGGGAGCCATACTCACGACGACATCCGCCGCACTCGACGCAAAGCGCCGGTCCGCATCGAGTTCACGGGTAACCACCGAGAGCCGAACACCCTCGACACCCCGGAGCATGCGGCCCAAAACAGGCTGCACCGGCGTATACATGCGCACGGTATGCTCGTCCGAGTCGCCCCGGAAGAGCGGCGCATGCATGTTGCCGATCTCCCAGCACGCATGCGCGAGCGCAATCGGATCCATGCGGTCGACTTCGACCAAATAAACCTCGGCGCTGCGCAGGCGCACGACAACCGCCACGGGCACCACGCCCGAACGGTCAATGGCGAGCACGTCGCCGTCGGCAAGACGACCACCGTCGGTAGCATCCGGCCGAACATCGATCGTGCGTCCCAGCTCCGTCACGCCCGCAAACGCGCATACATCAGCCTGGTCCCAATCGAGCAGTAGCTCATCGACCTCAAAGACACCGCCCAGCTCCCGGCGAAGCAGGAGTTCATAGGACGGATCGTTGAGATTTCCCAAACATGTCGTCGAAACCAAGCGTTCAGGCATACTCTAACCCTCGACCTCGACGAGCTCGATATCAAAGTTGAGGTCCTTGCCGGCCAGCTCGTGGTTGGCGTCGAGCGTCACGGCCTCGGGCGTCACGTCAATGACGACGGCGGGGACAGGCATGCCACTCGGCGTGGACAGGAAGAGCTTCATGCCCTTCTCGATCTGCTCGATGTTGGGAACCTGCTCGGCCGGGAAGGTAATAACCATCTCAGGATTGTGCTCGCCGTAGGCATCGGCAGCCGGGATGTGCACGGTCTTCTTCTCGCCCACCTGCATGTCGACAACAGCGGCGTCGAAGCCCTTGATCATCTGACCGGCGCCGCAGGTGAACTCCAGCGGCTCGCCGCGATCGTAGGAGCTATCGAACTGCGTGCCGTCGTCGAGCGTGCCGCGATAATGGGTCTTGACCTTCTTGCCCTGGTTGGACATGGTAACCTCCGTGATAAGGGCGGCGCACAACGCAGGCCGCCGTGAACATATGGCGCTAACTATACCCTAGTCATACAATTCAATGACAGTTTGCAAAGAAACGCTGCAACCGGAGGAACCATGGCATATCCCGTATTTGACCTACACTGCGACACCGCCGACCGAATCGGCTGGGCCACGCTCGATCTCGACCTGCGCTTTACCGCCGGCACCGACGGTTATTTCCCCGGCGACGAAACGCATCCGCAAGATTTCGACCTCATCGAGGGCAACGCCTGCGCCATCTCGCTCGCAAAGATCGGCAACACGCCGTGGGCACAGTGCTTCGCCACGTTTGTCCCCGACGAGATTCCCACCGCCCACGCCGCGCGCTTCCAGGCGCAGATCATGGCGCACATGAGCGGCCAGGCAATGCTCAACCACGACCGCATGGTCAACGTACGCAGCGCCGCAGACATTCGCCCCGCGCTCAAGGACGGTAAGGTCGCTTGCATCCACACCATCGAAAACGCCACGTTCTTTGCCGAGGACCCCGCACTGATCGAGGTGCTCAAGAGCTTGGGCGTGCTTATGTCGTCACTCAGTTGGAACGCGCAGGGACCGCTCGCGAGCGGACACGATACCCACGCCGGCCTCACCGCCGCCGGCATCGAGGCACTTACGCAGATGGAGCACGCCGGAATGGTACTCGACGTCTCCCACCTCAACGATGAGTGCTTTGACGAGGTTGTCGCCCACGCCACGCGCCCCTTCGTCGCCAGCCACTCCAACTCCCGTGCGGTTTGCGGCGTCAAGCGCAACCTCACCGACGACCAGTTCCGCACCATTCGCGACATGGGCGGCATCGTCGGCCTCAACTACTGCAGCGAGTTCCTATCCAACGACGCAACCGACAAGACCGCCGCAGACGTCACCTTCGACCAGCTGGCGGCACATATCGAGCACTGGCTCGACCTGGGCGGCGAGGACGTCATCGCGCTCGGCGGCGACTGGGACGGTGCCACGGTGCCCGCTTTCCTCTCCGATGCCAGCATGATGCCCGAGTTCCAGAACATGCTTTCCAAGCATTTTGGCAAGACCGTGATGCAGAAGCTCTGTAGCGACAACGCGCTTGCCTTCTTTGAGCGTTATTAATTTCACATCCCCTGAGCGAGCCGACATGCCGAACGGTCGACATGCCGGCCCGTCCCCAATCTGAAGGACCGCTTTTGACGCAGCAATTTACGATTTCCATATCCCGACCGGATGGGACGCCCATCTCCGTCGTCGTTACCAAAAAGCGCGTCAAAAACTTCAACCTACGCGTCACATCAAGCGGTGAGGTCCACGCCAGCGCACCGCTCGGCGCCAGCCGCGAGCGCATCGAGGCATTTGTGAAGCGCAACAGCACCTGGATTGTCAGCCGACTTGCCAAGCGCGAGCAACATCAGGCGACGGCGCGAGAGCCGCTCAGCACCTCGTCCGTCATTGCACTTTGGGGCAAGCCCATCACGGTACAGGATGCACTCGATCACAACTTTGCATCACCCGCGCCGCGGCCCAAGCAGGCCACCTTCGCAAGCTTTATGGGTACCGACGAATCGGACGAAGGCCCACAGGCCAAGCGGCGCGTAATCCTCGACGGCCTAACGTCCGACGAGCTCCAAGCCCACATCAGCCAGCTTTATACGACCGAGGTCACCGCAGCGCTACGCGACATCGTGCACGCATACGAAATCACAATGAGTGTCGCCGTTTCCCGCGTCTCCGTGCGCAGCATGAAAACGCGCTGGGGATCATGCACGCCCAAGACCGGAGCCATTCGCATCGCACGCGAACTTGCCGCTTATCCCATCGAGTGTCTCGACATGGTTGTCGCCCACGAGCTCGTCCACTTGCTCGAGCCAAGCCACAATCAGCGGTTTCACGCCCTGCTCGACAGGTACTGCCCCAACAATAGAGCGCTGTCGCAGCGGCTCAAGCAGCCACCCATAGAGACGTATTAGAACCGGTTAGCGCACGCGCTCGATCTCGACGCCGCAGCTTGCCAGGGGAAGACCGACGGGCGCCCAAGGCTTATCGAGCTTAACACGCACGCCAAGCAGCAAGGGGTAACGACGCAGCAGCATCTGGGCCACACCCTCGGCTGCCGCCTCGATGAGTTTAAACGTATGCTCGCGCAGATAGCCATCGACATCGTGGCACACCGAGCCGTAGTCAATCGAAGCGTCCAGGTTATCGTGCTCCCCCGCTGCACGCAGGTCGGCATAGAGCACCAAGGACACGATGAACTTCTGGCCCAGCGCGTTCTCTTCGGGATACACGCCGTGGTTGGCAAAGACCTCGAGACCGTCGATAGTAATACGGTCGGCATGGCGCAGATCGTCATAGCTCACGTGGGGAACCGCCGTTGCGGTGGATATTTCGCCCCTTCCACGGCGGGCGAGCTCGGCGCCTTCAGTCTTGGTTGCATTCTCGGGCAGTTTCTTGTTGCTCATCGCGATCGTCTCCTTCGTTTAGAACCCCGACCGCGCAAACTAACTACACGCGAATCGACAGGTTCTTTTTATCATCGCTCCAGTTGCAAGCATTGCGCGCGGGGCATGCAAAGCAGGCGCGCGACGCTTTGTCGGCTGCATAGAGCAAACGCTCAAGCGGTTGGCTGTTCACGCGCAGCTTTCGATGGCCCAGAATGGCCGTCTTAATGGCTGCGGCATCGGCCGGCTCAAACGCCACGTCATCAGGCATGCCGCCGAGAATTGCATCAGCGACGCGTTCGCTTGCAACATCATGGGATATACCCGATTCATACTGTTCATCTTTGCCGATATCGTGAAGAAGTGCCGTGGCGTAGATGACCTCGCGGTCAAACTCGAGATCTTCCTCGAGATTCTTAATCCACATAATGCGAGCGACATCGAGCAGATGGTCGATACCGTGGCGGCAGAAGATGCGCCCCGATTCCAGCTGAGCAATGTTGCCCAGGTGGCGCCGGAACAGGCCGTTGGCACAGATGTAATCGATACGAGGCATGACGCCAAAAGGCGCCAGGCCCGAAGCCATAAAACCGCGACGCGGCGTTCCCTCGTCAGTATTCGATGTAAAGTCGTTGACGACTCTCATAGTTAGCGTCCCAGCATCCTAAAGAAACGCTCTTCGAGCGCGGGGTCGGTCTCAAAGACGCCGCGGCGAGCGAGCGTCACGGTCTTGGTGCCGGGCTTTTGCACGCCGCGCATGGTCATGCACATATGCTCAGCTTCCATGAGCACAATCGCTCCCTGGGGAGCGAGATAATCCATGAGGGCGTCGGCAACCTGCGCACACAGCTGCTCCTGCAGCTGCAGACGGCGGGCATAAACCTCAACCGTGCGAGCAAGCTTAGAGAGCCCTGCGACACGGCCGTTGGGGATATAGCCAATGGTAGCCTTGCCATAAAACGGCAGCAGATGATGTTCGCACAGCGAGTAAAACGTGATGTCGCGCTCGATAACCAAATCGTTCGAAGCGACGGCAAAGGTTTTGGACAGGTGTTCCTCGGCACTCTGGTCCATACCGCCGGCGATCTCACCATACATACGGGCAACGCGCGCCGGGGTCTCCAGCAGGCCCTCACGAGTTGGGTCCTCGCCTATGCCCTCAAGCAACAGCTTAATGGCGGCCTCGACTTTTTCCTGATCGACCATCTGGGCCTCACTTTTCCGATTTCACGTTCGCACTATGGTACCACGCCCTCCGGCATCGACCACAAGCTACATAGTATGGGTCGAATAGACCGGATCATCACGCCAAAGTTCAACCGCATCACAAAGCGCAACGCCCTCGCGCTCAGCACGGGCGCGCGTAGCGTTCATATCGATCACGCGCTGATTGCTCGAGCCCCTGAAGCGCAACGAGATATCGTACAGGTCCTGAACGAACGGGCCGTCCACCAACATATCAAGACAGGTAAGGATACGGTCCGTCACCTCGGTATGATGACGGCCGCCCGGCATAAGCTCCTCGAGCACATCGCCGGTAAAGCACCAAATAGTCTTTCCCGACCCCGATGGATAGGCCGCACGCACGCGTTCGATAAAGTCGACAAGCCCCGCTTGATTCTCAGGTTCCATAGGCTCGCCACCCAGAATCGTCAGGCCATCGATAAAGGGATGGTCGAGGCTCTCGATAATCTTGTCCTCGACGGCGCGATCGAACGGCTCACCCGCAGCAAAGTCCCACGCAACAGAGTTAAAGCAGTTCTTGCACCCACGACGGCACCCACTCACAAACAGAGAAGTACGAACGCCTTCCCCATCAGCAATGTCGAAATACTTAATGTTCGCGTAGTTCATAAGTAACCTTCCTGGGGGTCTGGAGTATATCATTCCGTCCTCAAACATTCTCGGCCTTTGGCCTGCGAAACTGCGGGCGGAACGATATACTCCAGACCCCTCGCGAGCAACACTCAATGAACGAAGCGAACATCGAGTATAGGGTTCGAGGTCCAATAAAAAAATTGTTGCAGCTCAACCGTTGCTGCAAGCAAACCGTTATTGCAAGTCGACTCATTTCCGCTAAGAACTTCGAGGAGTGAGCAGACCGCATGCTGCATCTCAGCTACGTCAACTTGGCCGCCCCGTAGCGAGGCCCCGGACCTTTGCTCGATATGAGTTCCGCACGAACAGGAGGCGCCAGTGGCGCCTCCGTCGTGAGCCAGGACTGTCCGAAATAGCGAGTAAAGGTCCGGGGCCTCGCTACGGGGCAGCCTGGGATGGTTATTAGAGATGCAGCACGCGGTCGCGGATCTCCTCGGTTCGACCCTGGTTCCAGAACTGGGTACCGATGTAGCCGCACGTACGACGAGCGACATTCATCTTCTCCTGGTCGCGGTTGCCGCAGTTGGGGCACTCCCACACCAGCTTGCCATCGTCCTCGACAATCTTGATCTCACCGTCGTAGCCGCACACCTGGCAGTAGTCGCTCTTGGTGTTGAGCTCGGCGTACATGATGTTGTCGTAGATGTACTGCATCACGCGAATGACAGCCTTGAGGTTGTCCTGCATGTTGGGAACCTCGACGTAGGAGATGGCACCGCCCGGCGAAAGCTGCTGGAACATACCCTCGAACTTGAGCTTGTCGAATGCGTCGATCTCCTCGGACACATGGACGTGATAGCTGTTGGTAATGTAGCCCTTGTCCGTCACGCCCGGGATAATGCCAAAACGGCGCTGCAGGCACTTGGCAAACTTGTAGGTCGTCGACTCAAGCGGGGTGCCGTACAGCGAGAAGTCGATATCGCTTTCGGCCTTCCACTCGGCGCACTTGTCGTTCATGTGCTGCATGACGGCCATGGCAAACGGCGTGCCCTCCTTCTCGGTGTGGCTGTGACCCGTCATGTACTTAACGCACTCATACAGGCCGGCATAGCCCAGGCTGATCGTAGAGTATCCGCCCACGAGCAGCTTGTCGATCGTCTCGCCCTTCTTCAGACGCGCCAGGGCGCCGTATTGCCAAAGAATCGGCGCGGCGTCAGAAAGTGTACCCATCAGGCGCTCATGACGGCACAGCAGGGCACGGTGACACAGCTCAAGGCGCTCATCGAAGATCTTCCAGAACTTGTCCATATCCTGGTGCGAGCTCAGTGCGACATCAGGCAGGTTGATGGTCACAACGCCCTGGTTAAAGCGACCATAGTACTTGGGCTTGTTCGGGTCGTAGTTCAGCGCGTTGGCAACGTTGTTAAAACCGTTGCCCGAACGGTCGGGCGTCAGGAAACTGCGGCAACCCATGCAGGTGTAGCAATCGCCGTTGCCGGCGGTCTCGCCCTTCGACAGCTTGAGCTCGCGCATCTTCTTCTCGGAGATGTAATCGGGCACCATGCGCTTGGCGGTGCACTTGGCAGCCAGCTGGGTCAGGTAGAAGTACGGGGAATCCTCGTGAACGTTATCGTCCTCGAGTACATAGATAAGCTTGGGGAATGCCGGGGTAATCCACACGCCGGCCTCGTTCTTAACGCCCTCGTAGCGCTGGCGAAGCGTCTCCTCCACGATCATGGCAAGGTCGTGCTTCTCCTGAGGCGTACGGGCCTCGTTAAGATACATAAAGACCGTCACGAACGGCGCCTGGCCATTGGTGGTCATAAGGGTCACGACCTGATACTGAATCGTCTGGACGCCGCGACGGATCTCGTCACGCAGGCGATCCTCAACGACCTCGCGAACCTTTTCGGGAGATGCGGAAACGCCGAGCTCCTCGAGCTCGCGGGCGACCTCGCCACGAATCTTTTGACGGCTCACCTCAACAAAGGGGGCAAGATGGGTCAGCGAGATGGACTGGCCGCCGTACTGGGAGGAAGCAACCTGGGCGATAATCTGCGTCGCAATATTGCAGGCGGTCGAGAAGCTGTGCGGCTTCTCAATCAGCGTGCCCGAAATAACAGTGCCGTTCTGGAGCATGTCCTCCAGGTTCACCAGATCGCAGTTGTGCATATGCTGGGCAAAGTAATCCGAATCGTGGAAATGGATCAGACCCTCATTATGGGCATCCACGATCTCCTGAGGCAGCAGCACGCGCTGGGTCAGGTCCTTGGAAATCTCGCCAGCCATATAGTCGCGCTGAACGGAGTTGACGGTCGGGTTCTTGTTGGAGTTCTCCTGCTTGACCTCTTCGTTATTGCACTCGATCAGCGACAGGATCTTGTCATCGGTCGTGTTCTTCTGGCGCTTCAGGCTCTGAACATAGCGATAGATGATGTAGTGGCGGGCAACCTCGTAGCAGTCGAGACGCATGATCTCGTCCTCGACCAAATCCTGGATCTCCTCGACCGAAACGGTGTGGCCCGCGTTCTCGCATGCCTCGGCGACGTTTTGCGCCGCATAAACCACCTGGCGGTCGGTTAGACGAGAGCTCTCCTCGACCTCCAAGTTGGCGGCGCGGATGGCATTGACGATCTTATCGATGTCAAAGACAACCTCGGTGCCGCTGCGCTTGATGATCTTCATCCTCTTGCCTCTTTCGCGTCGTAGCCTCATTGCGCTTCAGAGCCAAACGATGCCCGGCAGGGCTTGCCCCTGTCTTTCGGCGCCGTCGCGCAATCTGTGTTCTCGATAAACCATAAGCCTCTATGCGGACATTCCCAGGAGCCGATCAAGCGGCTCAAGGACACGTTCAAAAGAGGCAATTAAGGTCTTCGTTCTCTGTCCGCCATCTATCATACGACAAAGATGCATCTATATCCTGTATTCTTTTTTTAGGTCAAACACAACATATAGTGTTTCAGCAGGTCAAAGCAATTAGTCATTTTGCAGACGCATTATAAATGAGGGGTATTTGACAAGTCGGTAAAACGTTACCAACACGGCTACCTGCATGGCAGCTATAAAACCCCCTTAGTCAAGCCACTGACAAATCCTACCAAAACCAAGCCGCTCACGCCAAAAGAATCCAAAAGATTATGCTTGACCAACATGTTGCGGTCACGGTCGGCCAGGACGTATGCAATCTGCCGGCACCTCTACGGGGACCTTGGATCAATATTTCTGAGCTAAACGCCCAAATGGAGCGGACAACGGGGCTCGAACCCGCGACCCCAACCTTGGCAAGGTTGTGCTCTACCAACTGAGCCATGTCCGCTTACGAGAATTAATCTTACGTGATGCCCGCATCCTATGCAAGAACTTTTTTTAAAAAGTTTTGCAACGCCCTCGCGAACCTCGCGAAGACATCAGCCACCACGGAAGGCGCGGGCAAACGCAATCTCGCCGCAAGAGACCCCTACATCTCACCGAGCATGATCCAGGCAGAGCTGTCCTGCGCGAGCCTGCCGTCTGCAAGCGGTGATGAGGTGAGCAGGACCCTGCCCGCCGGCAGCTCCACGGGTGCTGCGCCGAAGTTCGTCACACACGCCCAGCCGTTGTCGCGGCGATAGGCGATGACGCCGCCCTCGGCGCCCTCGGCACCATCCGCAAGACCGGTGCGCCCGTCAAGATCGAGCCACGCAAGATCGTTGGCGCAACCGCGCAGCTTGCGCCGCAGCCAGAGGGCGTCACGATAGAGCGCAAGCATCGATGTCGGGTCCACTTCTTCCCTATCGGCAGCATAATCGGAAAACCATGCAGGCTGCGGCAGATGGGGCGCCGCATCGGCGTCTGCCGGCGAAAACCCAAACGATCCGCCATGCGCGGGATCGTCCGCCGCCACCCACGGCAGGGGCACACGACAGCCGTCGCGCCCCTTCTCACGCTTCGGTCCGTGCGTATTGGTCGCAGTAGGGTCTTCGAGTGCAGCCCACGGGATATCAGCCACCTCAAAAAGGCCGAGCTCCTCACCCTGATACACGTATGCCGAGCCCGGAAGCGCCAGCTCAAGCAAAAGGGCCGCCCGCGCGCGGCGCTCGCCGAGTTCACGGTCCTCGTCATAAGACGACCCGTCGCGCAAGAGCCAGTCGAGCGCAATCTGGTGGTAGCGCGTCGCCTTGATTTGCGGCAGGGCATAGCGTGTCGCCACGCGCGGCACGTCGTGGTTGGAGAGTACCCAGGTCGAGGCGGAATCGGATTCGACGGCTGCCTTCAAGCCCTTCTCGATTGCAGTGTGCATGTCATCATAGGTCCAAGTGGCCTTGGCAAACTCAAAGTTGAATGTCTGGCCAAGCTCGCTGGGACGCGCGTAGAGATACTGGCGCTCGGGCAGCACCCACGCCTCGGCAACGGCACTGCGCGGCGGATTATAGCGGTCGAACACGCGGCGCCACTCGCGATAGATCTCGTGGACCTCATTGCGGTCCCACAGCGGATGGGTGCCGTCGTCAACCATGTCATCGCCCTCGGCGAGATGCCACCGGTCGAGGTCATCGCGGTCGAGATCCTTGGCGAGACCCTGCGCCACATCAATGCGAAAGCCGTCGACGCCTCGATCGCTCCAAAACGCCAGGACGTCGCAAAAGAGCGCGTGAACCTCAGGGCATGACCAGTCAAAGTCCGGCTGCTCGGGCGTAAACATGTGCAGATACCACTGACCGTCCGCAACACGCGTCCATGCGGGGCCGCCAAAGTTGGCATTCCAATTGGTGGGAGGCAGCTCGCCATGCTCGCCGCGACCATCGCGGAAGATATAACGGGCGCGTTCGGGCGATCCGGGGCCGGCGGCAAGAGCGGCTTTGAACCAGGGGTGCTGGTTGGATGAATGGTTGGGCACGATGTCGACGATGACCTTGATGCCGCGCGCGTGAGCCGCAGCGATCATGTCATCGAAGTCGTCAAGCGAGCCGAGACGCGGGTCGACATCGCAGTAGTCCGCCACATCATAGCCGCCATCGACAAGAGGCGATGGATAAAACGGGCTCAGCCAGATGGCCTCGATACCCAGTCGCTCAAGATAGTCCATCTGCTGGGTAATGCCCGCGATATCGCCCAGACCCGAACCAGTCGAATCCTTAAACGAGCGCGGGTAGATCTGATAGATCGCGGCATCGGACATCCATGAGCGCGAAGAAGACTTTTCTGTAGCCATGGGGCGTATCTCCCTTGCAAGCTGTTGCGTTTGGAGCGGACAACGGGGCTCGAACCCGCGACCCCAACCTTGGCAAGGTTGTGCTCTACCAACTGAGCCATGTCCGCATATGTAAAAACAAAACGGGCGCCGGAGCGCCCGGATGTTGCCTGGAGGCGAAGCCCGGATTCGAACCGGGGGTAAAGGCTTTGCAGGCCTCTGCCTTACCACTTGGCCACTTCGCCGAAAAAGGACCGCCTAAACGGTCCGGAAATGCAATGGAGCGGACAACGGGGCTCGAACCCGCGACCCCAACCTTGGCAAGGTTGTGCTCTACCAACTGAGCCATGTCCGCTTGCGGGTTATTAATTTACGCGAGTTGTCCAAAAGACGCAAGTACTTTTTTCAAAAAACTTGTCTGCCGCATGTTCTTAATAGCCAAACGCGCTAAAGCGATTGGCTAGGCACACGATTCCAGCGCTCCGCTAAACAGCTTCACCATCTGCACGCGCGTGCCGGCGCCGTCCGTACGACGAGCAACCTCCACGTTATCGACGAGCATACGCATAAGCTTGATACCACGGCCGCGTTCCTCAGATGCAACCGGCTCGCTCGTTTCATCGATAGAATAGCCGGCACCTCGATCAAGCACCTCAACCACAACGCGATCGCCATAGGCCTGAACCGTCAGGACGCACCCGATACCGCCCGCATGGTCATAGGCATTACCCAGCGCCTCCCCCGACGCCAATGCGACATCGTAGCGCTCGTCACGGCGCAACGGAAGCGATTCAAGGAGTTCGGCAATGCGATGTCGGTAGTATGGAAGATTCTCGATACCCTGACGGACCTCGACGCTCTTACTCCAGCGAGGCAGCTCCCCCACCGGAATGGCGGGAATAGACTCCCGTGCCGGCCCCGCGACATGAAGGATATCGACAAGACGAGCAATCTCCAAAAAGCGAACAACTTCACCCGATGCATTGACGAGCGAAAGCAGGCCTTCTCGCCTCATGAGCTCACGAGCGCGCGTAAGCAGGAATGCCAAGCCCGTCGAATCGATAAAGCTAACAGCCTGACAGTTGATGACAACACGACGCACGCCGCGGCCAATCAAAGCATCCAACCGCCGACGCAGCGCAGGCACCGTGGCGATGTCGATATCGCCTGGAGGCGTCAAAACCGCTATGTCATTCCACTCATTCATACGACCATGGTTCCCCAAAAAGCCCACTCGATGCATTCGTTTCCCCAACCGTACGGATTCAGCCCGCCCAGCGTCGTCTATGAACGACCCCGTAAAAACTCAAGGGACACCAATGCAATGTCATCGTCCAGCGCCGATTCGGTAAATCGGTCAAGCTCGCCCAAGACCTTGCCGCAGATTCCCGATACGCCCTCACCCGAGACAGAGAGCAGAAGGTCACGAAGGCGCTGCTCACCAAAGAACGCTCCGGTGCGGTCGCGGGCCTCAATCGTTCCGTCCGTATACATGAAGAGCATGTCGCCAGGAGCGAACGTAAACACGCCTGTCTCGTACACCATGCTCTCAAAGGCACCGATTACGCCCGATTGGCATCCAAGCAGCTCGACCTCTCCCCCACGGGCCTCGCCGCCACCCAGCGGCATCGACTCTGGCCTAATGACCATGGTCGGAGGATGGCCCGCCGAACAATACGTTGCGCGTCCGGCTTTAAGGTCAATCTTGGCGATAAAGGCCGTCACGAACGTCTCGACCCTCGAAAAGCCCATGAGCATACTGTTAAGAGAGCGTGCCATGCGGGCCGGTCCAGCGCCCTCCCACGCATATGCCGTCAGGGCCGTCTTGACGAGCGCGGACATCGATGCGGCCTCAATGCCTTTGCCAGACACATCACCCAGAATCATGACGGCACAGTCGTCGGGAAGACGGATGAGCGTATAGAAATCGCCGCCGACCAACGCCGAGTTCGTGGCTGACAGGTACACCGAATCGGTTGCGATACCCGGAACATCCCCCAGGGAATTTCTCATGCCGATCTGAAGGGTCTGAGCGATATGGCGCTCCTCGCGCTTTTGAGATTCGCCTTCGTAGATCAGTTCAAAGTCATGCGCCAAGTGCACCAAGTAGTCATATTCAAGATCATCAATCGGCTCTTGGCTACCATCACGAAGCAGCAGCGCGCGCGTCGTCGGGCTCTTCGCAACAGAAGCAGGAACAATCGCGTCGTTACTGTGCCTGCCATCACCCTCAGAGCGCGGGCGCCCCGCCTCGATGCCGGAGTCAACGTAGAGACCTTGACAAGGCAGACCGTGCGCCCTAAGCCAGCCTCCCATAGGCATCGATTCGTCAACGCGAGTTATACGGACGTGTTTAAGGTCCTCGGCACTCGTACCGCCCAAAACAGACGCCTCAAAGCCATCAGGGCCAGCCCCCAGACGTGCCGCTGGCGCCGTCGTGGAAAAGAAAAGCTTCTCGGGATCGTCCGGCAAAGCAACGCGACTGCCACCTTCAAAATCTATGACGTAGGAATCCAGACTGGCGTCATACTCAACAGGGCAAAAATGGCAGTTAAGCATATTGCAGATCTCGGACGATACCGCCTGGGTAGCCGCGGCGGAATCGTCTAGAAAGGCAAACAACTCATCACGCAAGACATTGAGCGAGCGGCCAAGCTCGGCCGTGCGACGGGAGCGAAGGCTCGATGCCATGCCGACCAGCTGGATAGACAGGTAATCGCAAATGACCTCGAGCACATTAACGTCATAGGCGAGCGGTGCCTGGGGGCGTTTCCAACCAACTTCCAGCACGCCAAGGATCTGCGTACCGTAAAAAACGGGAAGACAGATCTCGCTGCGGTACGGAGGCATATCCTGCACGCGCAACAGGTGCTTAGAACGATTGTCCAAGTCCATGAACATACCGGAGGCGGCCTTATCGCCCTCAAGGTCCTGTTGAATCGACAAGCGACAGGCACGCGACTCACGAAGAACATACGTCGGAATGCCAGCGCCATACGGCAAAAACTCAGGCAGGTAGCTGTCGTACAGCTCCTTGGAAACACCGCGAAGTTTAAAACCGCCGCTCTCAGAAAAATAGATAGCGGCACCCGAAGCATCGAGCGTTCCTACAAGCTGGTTCAAAACAGTATCAAGCAGGCTGGGTAACTCATCGGAGCCCACAGTGCTCATAATGACCGAGAGCGTGCCAGAGAGACGCTTGTTCGCCACTCTAAGCTCCGATAACGCACGCTTGAGTTGACGGTCGTGAGAATACTGTTCTTCGATGCTATGGAGCGCCACCAGGACACGTGGCGCGCGGCGCCCAAAGATGCGTGGAGGCGTCACGGAGCCCGCACGAACCAAGACGGGGATAAAGGAGCCGTCACTCAGCTTGAGCATCAGTTCGTTCTCGGAGCCATCAGTTTCAAATGGCAGACGATGTTCCGTCGCACGTTCAAAAGCGGATGAGTACAGGACGTCTTTAACATCTCCACCGATGACGTCGGCGCGTTCCTCGCACATCAAACCAAGTAAGCGATTATTCACATGCAGAATGGTTCCGTCGAGCTCACAGATGATGACAGCATCGCTCGTGATCTCGACTAGTTGGGCAACGTCTGCCCACTCGTTGCGTTCAAGCGTTTCCATCGTGGACCCCACCGTCTATCGGTAACAAAAAAGCCTCCGAAGAGGCTTCTCAAATGCGATGGTGTCGGAGGCGGGACTTGAACCCGCATGACCAAAAAGCGGTCACTAGCACCTCAAGCTAGCGCGTCTGCCAATTCCGCCACTCCGACATGCTATGTTGTTGTTTCGCGGTCCGTTTTGTTGGACCCGCGCGTTCAACGAAGAAGATAATAACCTATGATTCGAGAACTGTGCAAGCACTTTTTTCAAAAAAGTTTACGAATTTGTAAATCCTTGATTATCGACTTCATCCGAACACCTCCCACATTCATCCGCACATGTACGGATGAATGTGGGAACCCGATACCCTGAGGGCCGGACCGGCCGGCC
>JAIHVJ010000275.1 GCA_022720335.1 Collinsella sp. | reverse complement strand
ATCGAGTTATTCGGCCTCTGATTGCTGTCAAGATCGCAATGCGGCTGAAAAACGTCCCGTATCGTACCTCTGTGGGTGCCGATACGGGACGTTTGTGGAATATCTAGCGTCAATTTGTTGCGTTTGGCGCTTTGAGGGGTGTCATCGTGGCCCAGCGAGGCCGCATAACTCGATTTTTGTTGGTGGGGCTCAGAGGAACGACGTTTCGCGCTTCGGAGTTTCGGCCAGATCGCTTTAGAAGGAGAGGCGCTCGGCAGGACGTGGCCTATCGAGCGCCTCCAGCGGTATATTTGCCCATGCCGTGGGGCGACGGTCGTATGGGACAGGTTCGAATAATCGGTCAAGCGATTCCGTCTTCGATGAACGAATCGTCGCGATGGGTGACATCGATGCTAGAAGCGCCCAAGCAGAAAATCGACAGCCGAAACGATTCTGATGCCGTCTATGTCCGTAGGGTGATCGCCGTGACGGACGACGAGGATCTTCTCGTAACCGGCGGCAACCTTCTCGAGCGATTTCAGCTCGAAGGGGCGCAGTTCGCGATTGCGCGTGGCTTCCTCATCAATGGTGTCCGTGACTTGGATAAACTTGCGGTCCGCCCCGTCGCCGATGGCGATAAAATCAATCTCGGCATTTCGCATGTGTCCCGTGAAAACCCGATATCCATCGATGACGAGGCGGTTATACACGGCGTTTTCGAGGGCGCGTCCGCTATCGCTGCCGCGATAACCGTCGAGGTAGGCGCGGAGTCCAAGGTCCTCGATATAGTATTTTCCTCCGGTTTTGAGCACCTCGCGCCCTTTGATGTCAAAGCGGAGGGCATGGGAGAAGATATAGGTTTCTTCGAGCGCCGACACGCAGGTGTCGATGGCGCCGTGCGAAGTTTTGGTCCCGCTTTCGTTCAAAGAGCCGACGATCTTGTTGATCGATGTTGGGTTTGAGATGTTGTCTGCCAGGTAGGCGCAAACTCTGTCGAGTAGGTCTCTGCTCGTTACGGCCCTCCGTCCTCGGCGGGCCTCACGGGTCAAGATGTCGCGACCGACAATGGTCTGGTAGGTGCTCCAGATGTAGTCCTTCATCTCTCGTTCGGGCAGACCGGAAATCGCGAGATAGGGGAGACCTCCAAATTGAAGGTATCGGTCGAGCAACTCGTCGAGCGGGGTGATTTCTTCCCTCCCAAAGACGGCATATCTGCTCGTGACTTCGGTCGGGCCAAGGAAGTCGAGGTATTCGGAGAAAGATAGCGGGTGCATTCTGATTTCGACGTATCTTCCTGAGATTAGGGTCGCTATTTCGCTGGAGAGCAAAAACGCATTCGAGCCCGTAATGTAGATGTCGCAGTCTTTGTCGACGCGAAGCGCGTTGATGGCTTTCTCCCAGCTGGAAACTTCTTGAAGCTCATCAAAGAAGAGATAGCACTTCCCACTCGACGGCATCCGCTCGACGACATGACGGTAAAGCTCGCGCCAATCGCGAATTCCCTCGAGCTCGAATGATTCCATTCGAAAAGAGAGAAGGCATTCGGTCGGTACGCCGTCTTTGGCAAGATGGGAGCGCATCATGTCGAGCAACGTTGACTTGCCGCATCGCCGCATGCCGGTGACGACCTTGATAACATCTGAATCGCGAAAAGCGATCAGCTTCTTGAGGTAGTTATCCCTTGCTACGGGCTGCCCGTTCATCGTTCGTCCAATCTGCAAGTTTTTCTCAGAGCGTAACAAAAACTTGCAAAAACTGCAAGTTTTTCCCATCAGGTGAGAAAAACTTGCAGGTTCAACGATGGATGGCGGCGGCTCGCACTTCTGTTACTTCCCCTGCACCATGGTGAGGGAGATTTTTTTGCGGTCGCGATCGACCTTCTCGACCCACACCTTGACCGTGTCACCGACGCGCACCACGTCGCTCGGGTGCTTGACAAAGCGGTTGGCCAGCTTGGAGAT
>JAIHVJ010000274.1 GCA_022720335.1 Collinsella sp. | reverse complement strand
CAAACGCAAAATGCAGCACTGAGCAGTTGCCCGGCACGCGTTCGCGCTCGTCGGCCGCCGCGCCCCGCACGTGGTCCAAAAACTCCTTGATAGCCGAACCGTGGCTCACCGCGAGCACGCACTCGTGGTCCGGACGTCGCATAAGATCGGTTATCGTCGCCGCCATGCGCTCGCGCACCTGCATCTGGCCCTCGCCGCCAAACTGACGATAGAAATCTCGCCACGGGCGCTCGGGCATAAGCATCACGCGCTCGGCCTCAAAGTCGCCAAAGAACCACTCACGCAGACCGTCCAGGCGCTCGTACGCCAAGCCCGGCCACAGGTTGGCGATAGTCTGCTCGGTGCGATGAAGTGTGGAGGTGTAGGCATGATCGGGTTCAATGCCGCGCGCACGTAAGAACATGCCGGCACGCGCCGCCTGGTCGCATCCCAGCTGCGTGAGCGGCGAGTCACTCCAACCCTGAATAATGCGCTTAAGGTTGAATATTGTCTGCCCATGACGAACCAGATACAGGTCTTTATTCATAGGGGTCCTTTCGTTCGTTACCAATCAAGGAGCGAAAACGCACCGTCGCAATAGCCAAAATGAAGCACGGCACCGTTGTCGGGTAGCTCTCCCCTGCCAGTCACATACTCAAGAAACTCCTGGCAGGAAGAGCCGTGGGAGACTGCCAGCACACAGTCGTGCTGCGGCCTGGCCATGATGTGGGACAGCGCCGCGACCATGCGCGACTGGAGCTCGCCTTCAGACTCGCCACCAAAGGCCACCGGATAATCACCCCAGGGCTGCGGCGGCATCTCGCGATTTGATGTACCCTCCAGCGAGCCCAAATGCCACTCGCACAGGTCATCGACCAGCTCTATCGAGCGGCCCTCACCAGCAATTAGCTCAGCCGTATGCCGCGCCCGGCCCAACGGCGAGGAATACACACGGTCAAAGGTCACGCCACGCGCCTCAAACGCCGCGCGCGTCGCCAGCGCCTGCTCGCGCCCGCGCGCCGTAAGCGGCGAATCGTGCCCACCCTGCAAAATGTTCTGCACATTGAGCTCAGTCTGCCCATGCCGCACCAAATACAAATCTGCCACACGTCCTCCCCTCGCACCACCGCAAAGGGGACAGGTACCTTTGTGGTGGTTTACCGCCGGATCACACCGCGGTGACGCTCAGCTACACCAGTACGTCGGCAAGCGGGCGCTTGGGTACGTGGTGCACCTGCGCCTCGTCGCGCCAGTAATTAATTGAGCCGTCGGGGTTGGAATCGATCGCATCGATCACCTGCGTCTCGGCCGGAACGCCAAACGCCATGATCAGCTTGAGCTCATACTTGTCGCTATCGAGCCCCATGGCATCGATCGCGTGGGGCGTAAAGGCCTTGAACATGCAGGCAGCCACCTCGGGCGTGGCGCTGCGGGCGGCGAGCATCATCGTCTGCGCGGCAATGCCCGTGTCGACCTCAGTAATAGGAGCGGCGGGCTTACCCGGAACGGCGCGCTCGGCAAGAATCGCGATGTAGCCGGTCGGGCGCTCGCCCTCATCGGGACCCGGCCAATCCTTGAGCGCACCGGCCCATGCAAGCTCGTCAAATACACGCGCGCAGTCCTCTGCACCGCTTACCACATGAAAACGCAGACGCTGAGCATTGGCACCACAGGGAGTCAGGTGCGCCAGCTCCGCCAGCTCAAGCAAAAGCTCACGCGGCACGCGCATGGACTCGTCAAAGCGACGGCACGTGCGGGCGCAGCGAACCAACGCATCAAACGCGTCCAAGCCGAGCTTTTCGCAACCCTGCTTTGCCATCGACTCAGCGCTTACCGGCGCTGCGGGAACTGCTTCGTTCATAGGGACCCCCAATTTCGGGCAATTGTTCTTAGGAAAATCTAACCTAAAACGTAGGCAATAACGAACAGGGCTGCAATGTTCTACACCTGTTGAATAGAAAA
>JAIHVJ010000055.1 GCA_022720335.1 Collinsella sp. | reverse complement strand
GTCGCCACGCCCGAGCGCTCGGCAACCAGGCGAATGAGCGCATACATCAGGTCCGTCACGCTCTCCAACTCCGGCGAAATCTGACGGTGCCCGCGCACCATGAGCGGCAGGCGATCGTGTGGGCAGCTCGCACCGCGCTTAATGGCCATGAGCGCGCCGTCCACGTCGCGCTCCCCCAGCTGGTCGGTACCGCGAATGCTGCGGAACTCCTCAACACGAACGGGATTACGTTTAACCAGGGCCAGCAGCGTATCGTCGGACATGACCCACTTGCGCGGGATGTTGCGGCGCTCGGCGCGGTCCTCGCGCCAAGCGGCAAGCTCGCGTGCGATGCCCAACTGGTGACGGCTACACGAGTTGATGCGCTTGACCTTGCGAAACGCCTCATGGCGGTCGGCGCGGTAGTGCGACTCGTCGGCCAGCGGACGCAACTCGTCGAGCACCCAGTCCACCCGGCCCAGCTCGCGCAGGCGACTCATCATCTCGGTATAGGCGACGATCAAGTACTTGACGTCATCGATCGCGTACTCGATCTGTTTGTCGGTCAGCGGGCGGCGCGACCAATCGGTCAGCGACTCGGTCTTGGGCAACGAGACGCCGCAAAACGTCTGCACGAGCGCGCCGTAGGAAATCTGCTGGCGCTCGCCCAAAAAGGCGGCGGCCACCTGCGTGTCAAAAATGGGACTCGGCAGCACGCCCACGGTGTGGAGCATGACCTCCATATCCTGCGAGCAGGCGTGAAACACCTTGGTCACGCTCTCATCGCCCATAAGCTCGGCTAGCGGCGACAGGTCGTCGATCACCAGAGGGTCGACCGCCACGCTCTCGGCAGGGGTGGCAATCTGGACCAAGCACAGGCGCGGATGGAACGTGCGCTCGCGCAAAAACTCGGTATCGACGGCAATCGCGTCGAACTCACGGGCGCGCTGGCAAAAGTCGAGTAGAGCCTGATGTGTGGAAATGTACATATCAACCCATCGAATAAGGTTAGGCCCGAAAAACACGGGTAGGATATCGGCATTGCCCTACAACTATACTCGGTTAGTCACAGAACGGGAACGTAAGTATGCGCTGCCTTATCATCCACAACCCGGCATCGGGCCCCAGCTCAGATGAAATCTACGCGTTCACGCACGCCCTCGCGCAGGGCGGCGACGAGGTCGTGATGCGCTTTATCGGCGATGGCATGGAACCCGAGGACGCCGTGGCAGACGTGCGCGAGTTTGATCGCGTGGTCGTTTCGGGCGGCGACGGCACCGTCTCCAACGTGCTCGACCAGATGCGCGGGTGCGGTGTCCCCACGCTCGTCTTCCCCTCCGGCACAGCCTGCCTGTTCTTTAACAACATCGGTAATGCCCCCGAGGCAGCGGCGCTTGCCAAGGCTTGCCGCGCCGGTCGCACGGTCAAAGTGGACATGGGCGAGCTCTTTTGGCTCGACGAGAACGGCAACGAGAAGCGCCACGGCTTTATCATCATCGCCGGCTCGGGCTTCGACGCCGAGATCATGATGAAGGCCGCCCCCACCAAAAACGACATCGGCGAGATCGCCTATTTCCTGTCGGCGCTCGCCACGCCCAACCCCACGGTGGCGCACTTTACGATTGAGCATGACGGCATTGTCGAGGAGCTCGATGGCATCTGCTGCATGGCCGGCAACACCTCGGTCATTCAAAACGACATCAACCTGTTCCCCGATTGCCGCATGAACGATGGCATGGTCGACATCGCGGTCATCGAGCCCGTAAAAACCGTCCAGCTCCTGCCCACCGTGATCACTGCCGCGCTCGACCCCGCCGGCAAGGTGCTCGGCCGTCCGCAGTTCAAGATAATCCAGACCAAGGAAGCCAAGATCACCTGCACGCCGTCGCTGGGCATGCAGTTCGACGGCGAGATCATCTCCAGCAACTCGGGCGTCTTTGGTGCCCGCGCACTTCCGCAATGCCTCGACCTCATCGTCGACGAATTCTCCCCGCTCGGAAAATAGGAGGACCCCATGAACGACAACCCCCTGATTGGCTTTATCGTCATCGTCTTGGCCATGCTCGTCGGCTATGCGATTAACGTAATCCACCGCCGGAAGAAGTAATTCCACACTGGTATGATATTCATCCAATCATCGTCTCCCCCGTTGTTTATGCATTTGCCAGACAGCGGGGGATTTTTCTTTGTGCCCCGTGCAAGGCGCTTTATTCAGGTACAGTAATTGCAGGGCGTCTTTATTTAACTAAAGCTAGATAATGAGTATTCTTGTCCGCTCATCGCATATTTTAGGACGCTCATCGAGTATTTCATCGAAATAGATGAATACTATTTAGACTTCCGATAGGCTAATAGATGTATTTATTAGCTGAAATCCTGCACGGTTCCGCGGGGTTTCAACGGTTGGGAGGGATCATGAGGTTTACTCATCCTGTCAACACGCTCAAAAAGCTCGGCTGCGGCCTTGCGTTTGGAGCAGCGGCCATCATGGCCATGCCGACTTCGGCGCTCGCCTGCACCCAGATCTACATGGGCAGCAAGCTCACGGCAGACGGCAACACGTACTACGGCCGTTCCGAGGACTTCGGTCCGCGCTATGTCAAGCACTTTGGCATTGAGCCCGCACACAAGGACGGCAACGAGTACACATCGGTCGAGTCCGGTTTTGAGTACAAGTCCAAGGGCACAACCTACCGCTACACCTTCGTTCGCGACAACCCCTCGCAGTGGGAAGATCGCTACGACGCATATTCCGAGGCAGGCATCAACGAGAAGGGCGTCTCCTGCTCTGCCACGTTGAGCACCTCCTATAACGAGAAGGCCGAAGAGGCCGACCCCATCACCGAGGAGACTGGCATCGGCGAGTACAGCTATGCCAGCGTCATCCTGGGCGAGAGCGCCACGGCCCGCGAGGGCGTCGAGCTCATCGGCAGCCTGGTCGACGAGCAGGGCGTCTGCTCCAACGACCAGATCATCATCGCCGACAGCACCGAGACCTGGCTGTTCGCCGCGCTTTCCGGCCATCAGTGGATTGCCATGAAGCTCGCCGATGACATCGCCTCGCTCAACCCCAACATCGGCAACCTCACCTATAACGTCGACCTCGATGACACCGAGAACTGTCTCCATTCCGAGGGCATCGAGTCCATGCCTAAGGAGAAGGGCTTTGCCGAGTACACCGACGGCAAGTTCGACGTCGCCAAGACCTACGGCGAGGAGATCGGCGAGGCCGGTATGCACCAGTGGTCGCGCTATATCCAGGGTCGCGATTACTTCATGGCCCCGCTGGCTGAAGGCACTGACTACGAGATCGTCAAGGACGAGCGTGAAGATGCTCGCGCCACGACCGGCGCCCTGGTCCACGAGATGCAGCCGCTGTTCTTCCAGCCCGGCAAGTCCGACTGGAACACCTTTGAAATGA
Source organism: Collinsella sp. (assembly GCA_022720335.1). Taxonomy (GTDB): domain Bacteria; phylum Actinomycetota; class Coriobacteriia; order Coriobacteriales; family Coriobacteriaceae; genus Collinsella. Next base: position 17,591 of record JAIHVJ010000055.1, on the reverse strand, counting down.
TCCGTTCCTTCGCCGCTCGCGGCGAAAATGTCGCCGGCCTCAACGCCAACACCGACGGCGCCTATGCCATCGGCTCCAACCGCAACACCGAGATCCACACCTTCCAGATCCGTCACGGCATGGATCCCGAGATCGCGACCATCCAGTGGGAGATGCTCTCCAACGCCGAGTTCTCCGTCGCTATCCCCCTCTACTCCGCACTGCTCACCGAGGTCAGCCCCTACTTTAGCGATCAGGATGTCTCCTTCGATCACTGCGAAGAGGAAGACGTCGTGAACAACGAGGAGCCCAAGAACTCCATCAACTACGTCCTCATGGACATCAACACGCTCGCCTATGAGAACCGCGACCACTGCGCTTCCGGCGTCCGCGCCTACCTCGATGCGCTGCAGAAGGAACTCATCGAGCAGAACCTGACCGTCGACGAGGCCATGCAGGCCGCCGAGGACACCGAAGCCCGCACCGCCCTAGCCAACAAGGCCGGCAAGGCTGCCACCAAAAACACCTACCTCAAGTGCAAGGCCATGCTCGAGGAGATGCGCGACTACCTCAAGGAGGAGGATTTCTCCGAGGAGTTCGTCCCGAGCGACTACGATGCCGACAACGACTGCCTGGTCAAGTCCATCACCTACGCCGACGAGGCCCTCTCCGATGAGGACGTAGCCGAGCCCGAGGTCGAGAAGAAAGAGGCCACCGAGGAGAAGTCCGAGGGCAACAACATGGCCGCCATGGCCGTTGGCGCCGTCGTCGTCATCGGTGTCTGCGGCTTCGTGCTCTATCGTCGCAAGAAGGCCTAAGGCCCTCACGCTCTAAGGGAGGGCAAGACAGTGCGAGCGGTCTTGCCCTCCTCGCCTGTCATCCGACCGGCGGGAAACGTCGCCGAAATCTTTTCAAAAAAGATTTCCCCGCACACACTTCGCTGTGCTATAGTGCAGCGCAACAGCAACTAGGTGCGACCGCGCCGCGGTATCACGAAAGGAGCCACCAACATGAAGAACACGATGACGTCTCTCAACAACTGGTGGTGGCGTGATGCGAATGCGATCGGTCGACAGTGAGTCCCTCACGCCTGTTTTTGCGCTCTAGGTGATTGGAAGGCCTCCGGTTTCGACCGGGGGCCTTTTTCTATCTCGAGCCCAATCGCATTCGCATCACGCGCCTCCGCTTTCTTCTCTTGCACTTCCCTTCCGAAAGGATTTTCACCATGTCTCAGAACACCACCACCGCACAGCCCCGCACCGTCCAGACCGCCGACCGCGGCAAACTCGACGTCCGCGCTCTCGTCTTGCTCGCCATCCTGCTTGCCGCCGGCTTCATCCTCAACTTCACCGTCGGCAAGGCCATCTCCGGCATCTCGGGCGGCATGATCAGCCCCGAGTTCATTATCTCGGCCTTCTGCCTCACTATCCTGGTTGTGCGCCCCAACATCGGTCAGGCGCTCGTTATCGGCCTGATCTCGGCCGCAGTGATCCAGATCACTACCACCTCGCCGTTCGTTGATTTTGCCGCCGAGGGCATCGCCGCCATGCTCATGGCCGGCATCGTCAACGCCGCCGGCAAGAACGGTCAGGTCAAGCCCGCCATCGCCATTGTCGCAACCTTCCTGACCACCTTTGTCTCCGGCGCCATCTTCATGGTCATCAAGATGGCCATGCTCGGCGTGGTAGGCGAGCTCGCCGCCGCCATGCTGCCCGTCGTCGCCATGACCGCCGTCTTTAACGCCATTCTGGTCGGCGCCCTCTACTTGCCCATCCAGAAGGCCCTGAAGCTCAACTAGCCCGTTCGACTTTACGAGCCACCCCATCTTGGCGTTCATTCGTCGCTCGCGTACCCAAGTACGCTTCGCTCCTCTTTCTCGCGCCAACCTGGGGCCCCTCGTAAAGCCGTCTCCGTGCTTCACCACCAAAGACTGTCCCAAACGACTAGCTTTTGGGGACGTTCTTAAACGACTGGTCATGTAAGAACGTCCATTGACTATGAAAGGTATCCATGGAAACGATCATCAACGTCGACGATGTCTCGTTCTCCTATGGCACGCAAACCGAGCAGGCGCTCAGCCACATCTCGCTCAGCGTGAACAAGGGAGATTTCATCGGCATCATCGGGCCCTCGGGCGCCGGCAAGTCCACGCTTGCCGCCTGCCTGTCGGGTGCCGTGCCCCACCACTACACCGGCACGTTCTTTGGGTCCGTCATGGTTGACGGCCACGACACCTGCGAGGTCTCGCTGACCGACGTGTCGCAAATCGTCGGCAGTGTGCTGCAGGATATCGACACGCAGATGGTCGCTTCGGTCGTCGAGGACGAGATGCTCTTTGGCCTCGAGAACTTTGGCGTTCCCCACGACCAGATCGAGCAGCGCGTGAGCGAAACGCTCGAGACCGTCGGCATCAGCGACCTGCGCGACCGCGAGATCGCCACCCTCTCGGGCGGACAGAAGCAAAAGGTAGCCATCGCCGCCATCCTCGCCATGCGTCCGCGCGTCTTGGTTCTCGACGAGCCCACCGCGGCACTCGACCCCGCCAGCTCCACGTTGGTCTTCGAGACGCTGCGTAAGGCAAACCGCACACTTGGAATCACCATCGTCGTCGTTGAGCAAAAGGTCGCCCTGCTCTCGGAGTACTGCAACCGCGTGCTCGTGCTCAACCATGGCGAAATCGCGCTGCAGGGCGAGCCACACGAGGTCTTCGCGCATACCGACGAGCTTCGTGCCATCGGCGTCGACTGCCCTCGCGTCACGCGTATCTTCAATAGCCTCGAAACCGATGGTCTAGTAAGCGGTACCCCTTGCTTGGATGTCGATGAGGCCGAGTGCCTGATTTCGGGCATCGTCGACCCCGCACGCGCGGCTATCGAAGCCCAGGCGCCCGCCGGTTCCCCGCATGCACCGTCGTTGCGCCCTCATGCCAAGGACGCCGAACCCGTACTCACCTTCGACCATGTTGAGTTTGCCTATCCCAATGGCGGAGCCGCCGTACACGACCTTAGCCTGACGCTCTATCCTGGCGAGCTCGTGGGCATCGTCGGCCAAAACGGTGCCGGCAAGACCACGCTCACCAAGCTGCTCACGGGTCTGCTCAAGCCCGCCTCGGGCAGCGTGCGCGTCACGGGACTGGATACCGCAACCGTCCCCACGAGCCGCATTGCCCGCGAGGTCGCAACCCTCTTCCAAAACCCTGACCGTCAAATCTGCAAGGACACCGTGCTCGACGAGGTCGCCTTTGGCTTGGAGCTTGGCGGCATGGACCGCGCCGAGGCTCTGCGTCGTGCCCAACTCGTCATCGACCGCTTTGGCTTGCCGGCCGACGAGGCGCCTTTCTCGCTTTCGCGCGGCCAGCGACAAATGGTGGCACTCGCCTCCGTCGTGGTCGTAGAGCCCAAAATCGTGGTGCTCGACGAGCCCACGAGCGGCCTTGATTACCGCGAGTGCATGACCGTCATGGAAGCGGTGCGTACCATGGCCGAGCGTGGCTGCGCCGTAATCATGGTCTGCCACGACATGGAAGTCGTCTCCGACTTTGCCGAGCGCATCGTAGTAATGGCCGACGGCCGCATCCTCGATCGCGGCCGCACGCACGAGCTGTTCTCGAACATCGAACTCATGCAGCATGCCTACGTTGAGCCGCCCCAGGTCATCGAACTCTCGCGCCGTCTGGCATCTTCCGTCTCGCCCGCTTTTGCGCAGGTGAGCGAGGTCACCGATGTCGTTCGAATTACCAAGGAGATGGTCCACCGTGGTTAACGTCATCGACTACATGCCGGGCGATACGCTGCTGCATCGCCTGAATCCCGTCGTCAAACTGGGCCTCGCCGCCGCCATCATCGTCGGCATCTTTTTGTCCGACACCTACGTGGCGCTGCTGGGCTTTCTGGCGCTCACGCTCGCACTGGGAGCTTACGCCGGCGTCGTCGACCGTCTGTTCTCGCTGCTCAAGTTGCTGATTCCGCTCGCGCTTATCATGCTGATGCTCCAGCTGGCCTTTATGCGCGATGGCAACGTGGTGTGGGGTTTTATCACCGACACGGGCCTCATCACAGGATCGAAGGCCTGCCTGCGCCTGCTGGGTGTGGCGTTACCACTCATCCTCATGCTCATGGTGACCAAGCTCAACGACCTTGCCAACGCCTGCGTCGAGGTGCTGCATGTGCCGTATCGCTTTGCCTTCACCTTTACCACGGCGCTGCGCTTTGTACCGGTGTTTGGTCAGGAGATGAATGCCATCATGGAGGCGCAGACCGCACGCGGCGTCGAGTACGATACCAAGAACCCCATCAAGAAGCTTAAGCTCATGCTGCCGCTGTGCGTGCCACTGCTCATCTCGAGCGTGGGCAAGACCGATGCCACAGCCTTGGCGGCAGAACAGCGCGGCTTCTATCTGCGCACACGCGCCAGCTCGTACAAGCGCTATCCCATCAAGGGTCTGGACATCGCCGTGCTCATCGTCAGCATCGCCCTCATCGCCATCGGCTTCCTGTTCTAGTTCACCACCGACAGCAACCACCCAACGCAAAAGGCCTCGGCTCGCACCAAACGAGCCGAGGCCTTTACTGTTTCCCCAGATAATACCTACCAAAAATAAACCTGTCCCTTTTTGGCAGATCGAGGGCTATTGGCGGTAGGGGGCGCCGCTGCGGATGACGGATTCGCGCACTAAGACGTCCATGGCGTCGAGGGTAATCTCGGGCATCTCGCGGTATTTCTGCAGCACCGAGAGCTCGGTGCAGGCCAGAATGACGCGGTCGCAGCCGCTACGGGCGAACTCCCACATCACGCGGTCGAACTTATCCATATCGGGCTCACGTCCGGCCTTCACGTCATCGTAGATAAGCGACATCACATCGTTCTGACGTTTCTCGCTGGGATAGACAACCTCAACACCCGCAGCCTTACATTCGCGTCCGTAGACGCCCGCGCCCACGGTTCCATCGGTTCCCATAATGCCAATCTTGTGCACCGGCTCGGCCGGCATACTCAGGTTGGGGTCGAACTCGCACTCCCCCATCACCGCACCCGCAAGGGCATAGCGCACCGACTCACGCGGCATGTGGATAATCGGCACCTTCGTAAACGACTGGATCTGGTCGTAGAAGTAGTGCGACGTGTTGCAGGGAATGGCAATGTGCGCACAGCCCAGCGACTCGAGTGCCTGGGCACACTCTTTCATGGTCGCCAGCAGCTTGGCATGCTCGCCGGTCTTAATGGCCAACGTGCGGTCGGGCATGGTCGACTTGGAGAGCACCACCATGTCGATATGTTCCTGATCGCAGGCAGCAGCCGTATGACGCACCACCTGGTCGTAGTAATACGACGTGGCCTCGGCGCCCATGCCGCCGATAACTCCCAGCTTTTCCATCGCCGCCTCCTTGGTGACGCTTGCGCAATTGCGCGTATCATACCCGCGCCCGCCCGATGCAAACCGGACGGGCGCCGCGCTCATCTACTTGTAATACGTCTTGAACAGCTTAAAGTGGCGCAGCTTGGTGTGCCACATGCGCAGCCAGCGGTTAAAGACAAAGTCGCCCTTCATAAACGAAGGGTCGGCGCCCTTGCCTTCCTTGTCCAGCCGATGCACCTTAGCGCGCAGCTCGGGATCCTTGACGTACTTGTCGACGACGCCCATGGGAACGACCATCCACAGGGCCTCGTCCTGCGCCGTCACAAACTCCGGCTCAAACGGGCGGTTGAACACATACTCGTCCACCACATACTTGGCAACGTTAAAGCCGCTGTTGGTAACGTAGTAGTTGCTGCGGCCCTGGCGCGTGTTGAAATCGAAGAACTTAAACGAGCCGTCGCGCTCGTCGTACTTTACGTCAAAGTTGGAATAGCCCACAAAGTGAAGGTCCTCGAGCAACTTGCGCACGCCGCCCATGAGCTCGTCGTTGGGCTCGGTAATGATACAGGCATGGTTGCCGACACCGTGGGGCTGATGCTCCTCGAGCAGCACATGGCCCAGGCACATCATGCGGACCTTACCGTTGCGGTCGGAATAGCTGGTGAGCACGCGCATGTACTCGTCGTTGCCGGGCACGCGATCCTGCAAGATCAGGTCGTCGGTGTAGCCGCTGGCATACGAATCGCGAATGACCTGTTCCAGCTCGGCGCGGTCGGCAATCTCATAGGCCTTCTTCTGGCCCTCGAACTCATGCTGCCACCACATGATGCCGTCAGAAGGCTTCAGAATCATCGGGTAAGGAAAATCGATCTGGTCGAGCACTTCGGCAGGCGCCTCACCCTGGGCATTGAGCATCGCCTTGGTAAAGGTAAACGTGTGCGGATAGGGCACGCCATGCTTCTCGCACAGCTCGTAGAAGATCTCCTTCTTCTGGCACTGCTCAAGCATGCTATAGGGAGCGTAAGGCGCGACGATGTTATCCGCCAACTCATGGGCATCCTTGGCTTGAGCCACGAGAGCGACATAGTTGTCGCCACAGCCCACAAGGACAATAGTCTTGTCGGCATGCGCTTGGGCAATGCCGTTGACGGTTTTGAGCATCACGGGCATGGTGTCGATATCCACGTTGGGCGTGTAGTCGATAATCTGGCTTCGATACGCAGGGCCCGTCTGATACTTGCCAAAGACCAGACTCTTGACCTGGTACTCATCATGAACTGCCCACACAACGGGCGGTCTTTGCGCAACTGATTTATTCTAGCGTGCCAAGCCGCCGGCGCCCAAAGCTCCACCGTATCTATGGCAATCAACGTAATTGTCCAGCACGAAGGCCAGCACGAAGACGGCGCTCACCGTTGTATGACAATGGGCAATGAACCTACCATTGTTGTAGGATTCAACATGTTGCCCGCCCCGTCGAAAGGTGCACCGTGCCCCAGGCCCATCCGATCAACAACCCCATCATTGACGCCGCCAAGCGCGAACTTGCGGATCGTGCCCGGACGGCAGTTCCCCTACGCACCGCAAACGATGCTTACAACGGGCCTGCCCGTATCGTCTCAATCAACACGTCGGAGCACAAAGGCACTCGCAAGTCGCCCGTCGCCGATGGACGCGACACCGTCATCGAGCAATTTGGCCTCGCTACCGATGCGCACGCCGGACATTGGCACCGCCAGGTCTCTTTTTTAGCCGCGGAGTCCATCCAGACGGCGCAGGCACGCGGGCTCGACGTACACGAGGGTGACTTTGGAGAGAACTTCACCACGCAAGGCATCAATCTACTCTCGCTCCCCCTGGGAACGCAGCTCAAGATTGGCAACGATGTCCTGGTCGAAATCAGTCAGATCGGTAAGGTCTGCCACACCCGCTGTGCCATCTACTATCTCGCCGGCGACTGCATCTTTCCCCACGAGGGAGTTTTTGGCGTGGTGCTAAAGGGCGGAGAGGTCCATACCGGCGACGAAATCCAGGTGGTCAAGCTCGGCGACGGCACTTGCTCGTTCACCCCCGCCGAGGCGCTCGAAGAGATTGAGCAGGCTCGCCAGGAGGGCACGCTGTAGTTGTAAAACCCCACGTTGAGATAGCTTTTACAGCCCAAAGCTCCTCTTAAACAGGCCCCCGTAACGTTAAAGTTGAACTCTATGGTTTCTCAACAATTCATCATAACTGCAGGTCAAAGCCAAAGCCTCAAGTTCAACTTGACCCTTTGGAACCTTTAAGGTTCAAGTTGAGGTCGAAAGCAGTAGTAGAATACCGTTCGAACTATAACCTACGATTGATTGCAGAGGGACTGGATGCAGCATTCGAATCATCGCACCGCAGCGCTCATTGCGTCGAAGCCGGCTCGTATCATCACGAGCGCCGCGCTCGCCGTTGCGCTGACGGCCTCGCCGATGCTCTCCCCCGTTGCGGCGTATGCCGCCTCGCAGGCAACGCAGGACCAGCTTTCCGCAGCCCAGCAGAAGATCGAAGCCGCCACGAGCGCCTACAACGACGCCCGCACCAAACTCGATGACCTGCAAAAGCAGATTGACTCCAATGAGGCAAGCATCGAGGAAATCGAGGCTAAGCTTCCCGAGCAGCAGGCCAAGGCAAGCTCCGCCATGCGCGATCTGTACAAGTATCAGAAGGGCACCAATCCCATCGTGAGCTTCCTGGTCAACGCACAGAGCCTGGGTGAATTCATCACGACCTGCAAATACACCAACCAGATCACGAGCTCGAGCGTCGACGAGATCGAAGAGCTCAATAACATGCAAACCGAACTCGAGCAGAACAAGGCCGAGCTCCAGCAGGCCAAGTCACAGCTTGAGGCAGAGCAGAAAAACGCCGAGGATGCGCTGACGCAGGCCCAGCAGCTCCGCAGTGAGGCACAGGCAAAAGCCGAGCAGGAAAATACCGCCGAGCTTGCCAAGCTTGAGGCCGATAAGGCCGCTGCCGCCGAAAAGCTCTCGGGCGAGGGCGTAAGCGGCAGCAATTCCAGCAGCCAGGCCACCAACACCAACACCACCATCGACACCACGGTGAACAACGCCAATACCGGTAGTTCCGATTACGATTCGTTCATTAATGAGTGGACGAGCCGCATCGACAATTATCTCGCCGGCTCCCCCATGGCAGGCCAGGGCTATAACTTTGCCGTCGCCGCTTGGAATACCGGTGTCGACCCCCGTTGGTCCCCCGCCATCGCCTGCATCGAGAGCACCAAGGGTGCTTATTGCGCCAATTCTTACAACGCCTGGGGCTGGAGTGCACGTGGCGGCGGTTGGCGCAGCTTTGGCAGCTGGAGCGAGGGTATCTCCGCTCACGTTGCCTATCTGGGCGCCAACTACGGCTCCACCCTTACCCCGGCTGCGGCCAAAAAGTACTGCCCGCCCACGTGGCAGGACTGGTACAACAAAGTCGCCGCTCAGATGAACCGCATCTAAGTGCAACTGCAAAGGGCCCCAACGGGGCCCTTTTCTTTTAGGTAGCGGAGGTATCGACGACGCCGGTCGCATTGGCAACCGTGACTATGACGATCATGCATAGGAGCAGCACACCCAATGCCTTGAGCCAGAGCTTCGCGAGTTTCTTGCCGCGATAGCTGTCGAGCAGTGCGAATCGCCGACGAAGACGGCGCTTATCGAGCAGCGCAAAATGCATAAGCACCATAAGGCCATCGACAAAGAAAAAATACTCGATTATGAGAAGCCACGTCGGGTAGCTTTGGTTTGCTCCCGTGGGGTGAAAGACGGCAAAGTGACTTCCGGCAAAGAACACAAGTAGCGAGAAGCAGACAAGCGTATTCCAAATGCGCCCCAGAGACTCCGGAACGCGAGAGAGCAGACCGCATGCAGCGGAGGCGGCAGGTCTAGGAAGCCCTGCGGGGTTCTGGAGCCCTTGGAGCGTCAACACCGTCTCCGAGGCCGGAGTACGGACAGGCGCAGGTGTAGGAGGCCGCACGGGGCGGCTCAGATCGTATGCCGAGCGCGTCGCCCGTCCCAACGCTTCCGCACTCGCAAAACGCTTGGCCGGGTCGAGCGCCATCGACATGCAGACGGCATCGGCAAGTGGGGTGGGAATGCCACGCGCCTCGCATTGCTCGCGCATGTCGAGCCCTGGTTTAGGGTCGGCTCCCGTCAAGCAGAAGAACAACAGGGCGCCAAGTGCGTAGACGTCGCTGCGCACACTCGTCTGCCCAAACCCATACTGCTCGGGCGGCGCATAGGGTCGCGTGCCAAACTTGACGGTGTCGGCATCGGCGCCTTCGCGCCAAGCGCGCGCGATTCCCAGGTCAATAATCACCAGCGACGAGAAGGTCATGCCGGCATCGGCGGCATATCTCACGCCCGACACGATGATGTTCGAAGGTTTAAGGTCGCGATGGATAATCGGAGCCGGCGCTTTCCCCACCTCGCCAAATCCAGCATGGAGCTCTGCCACCGCATCACACAGGGCCGGAAACAACCCGCGCGCATAATCGGGGGTCGCACCCAAACGTCCCACCAAGGCCTCGAGCGTCTCGCCTTCAATGTATTCCATCACCACGTCAAGCTCGTCGCCCGCACGGCGGCAATCGACAATCCGGGGCAGGTGCTCAAAACGCCGTCCGGCACGCTGGGCCGCAAACAGGCGCTCATATGCCCCGCCAATCTGGGCCGAAGCATCGATGCGTTTGCGGACAAAGGGGCCGAGCGACCCTCCACCAGAACCCTCAAAGCACACGAGTTCGGTTGTCTCAACGTCCGAGCGCTTTAGCACGCGTTCCACGCGATAGCTGTCATCGCGGTCAAACGACGCCAGGTGCTCGGCGAGCGCGGCAGTCAGCTCATCATCGGAATATGTTGGGTTCTGAGTATCCATAGCGTCCATCATAGCGCAGGGCACAGACGCCCTGTAGCACCCGTGCCCTGCACGTTTGAAATATAGCGGACGGCCCTGCCACCAACAGTCAGCCGTTAACTCACCGTCTCCTCGCCAAAGCGATACAGCTCCTCATTGACCTTTTGCAGGCTGCAGCCACGATCGATGCAGAAGATGATAATCGCATCACGACGGTCCTTGCAGTTGAGGACGTTTGCCCCGGCAGCCGTAAGTGCGCGGTTGGTCTCCTTCATCGATAACGCCATCGCGAATGCAATCTGCAGCACTTTATTTCGACTCGGGTGGCGCGCGCCCGTAAAAATCTGATAGCCAAACGTTTCGTTGAGGTCGGCCATACGCACCACGCGCGAACGCTCCAAGCCCTTTTCCTGCAGCAGTTGCTTAAGGTAGTCCGAAAGCGACGGGGCGGCAAAGTCGTGCTCCCTGATATAGCCGTCGATACTCGGCGCATCGAGCAACTCATTGAGCAGTTCCTCCGTCAACTTCTTATCGGGCATACGGCTTCACCCCCTATGCGACGCAACGGCAGCGACATACTAGGCCAACACCCAGCTTGCGGTGGCAGACTTATCAAACATGTTGGCAAAGTACAAAGCCTTTTTGATGTCGCCGTCAAAATAGATATTGCCCGCAACAGTACCGCCGGCTGCAAGGGTGCCCGACTGCAGCTCTTCAGAGCCTTCGCTGTAGTAGCCCTGATTCTGCTGAGCACCGTTGGCGTCCTCGCCCTTCCAGTCGTAGACATTGTAATCCGCGCCCTCATCGCCGTTGTTGACGTACGTGACGTGAATGCCCGTCATAGTCGAGCCGTCATAATTGGTAAGACCTGTCTGGACGGAATCGACGACAACGGAAAGGCCGGCGGCCGTGGTCACGGTTGTGCCAACAGCCAGGTCAGTCGTGGGCTGCTCTTCTTTTTTCGGCTCTTCCTTCTTATCGCTATCGCCAGCATCCTCGGTGACCGTCGCCTTGTCATTGCCACAGCCAGTCAGGAGACCGGAAACACCCAGGACAACGGTCGCGAATGCGCCAAGCGCGGCGCGACGGCTCAGCAGCACTTCATTTTCGAGCTTTTTCATTATTCATCCTTCCTACGATCCGGCTACCGTGCCGGCACACAGCACATCGTAGAAAGGATTGAACTTGAATTCATTAGCTCAGAGCTAAGGCTACGGTAAACGGTCAATGCAGTTGTCCAAGCGCCGAGCAAACGCTCTTTACGCGACCGTCAGCAGGCAGGATCAACCCACTGTGACGGATTCCCCGGTAAAGGCGCTGATCATCAACAGGACAAAGAACATAAGGTAGCTAACGCTCAGCGGGTATGCGATAGCCAAAAAGACAATCCATCCCACATTGGTTTTGCCGTCGGCGCGGCGTTGTTCGCGACAACGATAGAGCCAGATCGTCGCGCCAATGGCGACAATCAGCAACACGAGCGCCGCCGCAGCCAATCCGGCAAGTGCAAACATCATGCCAATGCTCAGCACAACAACCGGGAGCAGTAACAAACCGCACCCGCAACCACCCGGACTATATACAACAGATTGCCGACGTCGCTTCATCGTCACTCCATTCTCAGCGTCTTTGGGCCCTACAATGCGATGGCCTGCTGGACAGGAACAATCTTGTCGAGCTCAGGTTTAATCCGCCTTTTCTCGGCCTCGAGATCAAACGCCATCTGCGCGCGAAGCCAATAACCATCCGTCAGACCAAAGTAACGGCAAAGACGAAGGTCCGTGTCAGCCGTCACACGGCGTCTTCCCAAGACAATCTGCCCGATACGCTGAGCCGGAATCCCGGTCTCCTTCGCAAGGCGATATTGAGAAATGCCCATGGGAACAAGAAACTCCTCTTTGAGAAGCTCACCAGGAGTCACCGGCGACAGCAAATCAGTCGCAGCCTCTTCATTTGTGGTAATCGACGATTTCGACATTCCAAGCCATCCCCTGTCTCCACTCAAAGCAGACCCGATAAGATGCAATCATAGTATCGCCTTACGTTAATAACGTCAAACGTTTCTATAGACTTACATCTCTATTATAGCGTACATCTGTTCGTGTTTTCTAGAACAGGTATCCTTCGACACTTAAGCAAGCAAAAGCAGTCGTTTGTAAACATCGAGGCCTTTGAGCAGGATTTCCTCGTCAAAGAGCATGGTATCAGTATGCAGGGCGCTTGTGGCATAGGCGGAACAGCCGTCCGAATCGCTCGGGTTTTCTTGACCCTCCGGCACGCCCGTGCCCAGCAAGAAGAACACACCCGGTAGATGGCGCTGGTAGAAGGCGAAGTCCTCGGCAATCAACAGCGGCTCGTCCACAAGCTGCAGCTCGGGCAAGGCCGGAGCAATGTGGGCGAACAGCTCGGGGTCGTTATCGACCGGCGGATAACCCTCGGCAAAGTCGAGATCGTACGTGCAGCCCGTTGCGGTGCATGCCTCGTCAAGCACACGGCGCACGCCCTCGCGCGCGCGGTCGAACATATCGTCCGTAAACACGCGCAGGCTACCGGCGACATGGGCCTCCCCCGCCACCGCGTTGCAGACGGTGCCTGCCTGCAGCAGACCAAACTTGCCGATGCAGGGCTCGTCGGCACCCAGCTCGTCCATCAGCTCGCGCTCAGCAACCAAGAACTTGGCCGCCGCCAGTGCGGCATCGTGCGATTCCTCGACCGGAACGCCATAGGTCTTGGCGATATGGATACTCGCGCCATGGATATGAATGTGCGTCTCGCTCGAGCGCGCCAGCAGCGGACCGGAACAGCTCGCCAACGTGCCGGCGGGCAGATCGGGCCACACATGGAAGCCGAAGATGCGATCGGCCCCGTAACGCTCAAACACGCCGCTCTCGCTTACCGTCTTAGCGCCACCGGTCGTCTCCTCGGCCGGCTGGAACACAAAGAGCACGTTACGCTTGATGGCGCCCGGCTGCTCACGAATCGTACGGTCGACAAAAGTCGCCGCCGCGAGCGCCATGGCCATGTGGCCGTCGTGACCGCACGCATGCATCTTGCCGGGCTGCGTCGAGGAGCGCCCTCGATATAGGCAATGGTTTGCGGAAGATCGAAATCGAGCTCCGGAATGCGATGGAGATCGCGGCGATAGCGACGGAGTTCTTGGAGCTCGGTCATAGAGAATCCCTTCGTGAGGCACATCTGTTGCAACTTATTGTGATACAGGATTGTGGCGCACATGTTTCCAGCATATCCCTGCATTTTTTAAACGTTATATACGAATACTCTTGTTTGGTAAAGTGCAACGTGGTAGGGTCTTTACCACTTGATAGAGGCGCGGGCACGAAGATCCGCGGGCGAGTCGGCAGACTTTGACCCCGCGGGGAGGCGAAACCCGCCGAACTGGGTTTTTCGGGCACGAACAGCCTGGTGGGCCTGCGGGAAACACCCGCAGGACTGTCTGCAGCAATGCGGGAGCGCTATCCGGACATTGGGTCCACGCTATGCGGATTCGATGCGCCGATGGCGCCGTCTGGATAGCGAGGTTTACGGGACATGGCACTGACCCCCAACGAGGCATATGCGGCAAAGCGGCCGTTTGTGGACAAGGAGACGCTCGAACACATCGTCGAGCAGTTCCCCACGCCGTTTCATCTATACGACGAGGCGGGCATCCGCCGCAACATGCAAGAGGTGCGCGACGCCTTTGCGTGGAATCCGGGGTTTAAGGAGTACTTTGCCGTCAAGGCCAATCCCAATCCGGCGCTTATCTCCATTCTCAACGAATATGGTTGCGGCTGCGATTGCTCGAGCTATACCGAGCTCATGATCGCCCGCTCGCTGGGCATCACCGGCCATGACATCATGTTCTCGTCCAACGACACGCCGGCGGCGGACTTTGAACTCGCTGATAAGCTGGGCGCCATCGTCAACTTCGACGACATCAGCCACATCGAGTTCCACGAGCGCGTCGCAGGCCCCATCCCCAAGACGGTCAGCTGCCGTTTTAACCCGGGCGGTCTGTTCCAGCTCTCTAACGGCATTATGGACAACCCGGGCGATTCCAAGTACGGCATGACCACCGAGCAGCTCTTTGAGGCCTTCCGCATGCTCAAGGCCAAGGGCGCCGAGAATTTTGGCATTCATGCCTTCCTTGCCAGCAACACCGTCACCAACGACTATTACCCCAAGCTCGCGCGCATCCTCTTTGAGCTTGCCGTGCGTCTGGAGCGCGAGGCGGGCGCGCATGTCGCCTTTATCAACCTGTCCGGCGGCGTGGGTATCCCCTACCTGCCCGAGCAGCAGGCGAACGACATCCACGCTATTGGCGAGGGCGTACACGCAGCTTACGACGAGATTCTGGTTCCCGCCGGCATGGGCGACGTGGCGATCTGCACCGAGATGGGCCGCTTTATGATGGGCCCCTACGGATGCCTGGTCACCAAGGCTATCCACGAAAAGCAAATCTACAAGGACTATATCGGCGTGGACGCAAGTGCCGTCGACCTGATTCGCCCTGCCATGTATGGCGCCTACCATCACGTTACGGTGATGGGCCAGCCGGGTGGCCCCGACAAATCCACAGTCCCCGTCACGAACAAGTACGACATCACGGGCAACTTGTGCGAGAACAACGACAAGTTCGCCATCGACCGCGAGCTGCCGCAGATCGATATGGGCGACCTGCTCGTGATCCACGATACCGGCGCGCACGGCTACTCCATGGGCTACAACTACAACGGACGCCTGCGCTCCGCAGAGGTATTGCTTCGCCCCGATGGCTCGGCGGATCTTATCCGTCGTGCCGAGCGCCCGGGCGACTACTTTGCCACGCTCGACGTGCTGCCGTGCGGCCGCGAGTTGCTGGCCAAGTCGCGCGCCGAAAGCGCCCGCCGTCGCGCTCAGGACGAGCGCCTAGCCGTCGCCGCCCAATGGAACAAACGCATCCAGATCGCAGAAGCCAAGGAGAAGAATATGGATGTCCACAACCTCGAGGGCTCGATCGTCGCCCTCGTCACCCCGTTTAAGAAGGACGGCAGCGTCGACTTTGATGCGCTTGAGCGCCTGGTCGATTTCCATCTTCAGAACGGCACCGACGCCATCCTCACCTTGGGCACCACCGGCGAGAGCGCCACGATGACCGACGACGAGGACAACTCTGTCGTTGCCGCCGTGGTCAAGCAGGTCGCAGGCCGCATCCCCGTCATCGCCGGCTCGGGCTCCAACTCCACGCAGACGATGCTCACCAAGTCGCTCACCTACCAGGGCCTGGGCGCCGACGGCCTGCTGCTCATCACCCCCTACTACAACAAGTCCAACGAGGAGGGCATTTACCAGCACTTTAAGACCGTAGCCGATGCGGTGGACATCCCCTGCATCTTGTACAACATCCCCGGTCGTTGCGGCTGCGGCATCAGCGAGCGCAATGTCGAGCGCCTGGCCGCACACCCCAACATCATGGGTATCAAGGAGGCCTCGGGCAACGTCGCCTATGCCGCCAAGATCGCGCACCTGCTGTCCAACGACTTCCGCATGTATTCGGGCGAGGACGCGCTCACCGTACCGCTCATGAGCCTGGGCGCCTCGGGCACCATCAGCGTTTGGGCCGACGTGCAGCCGCAACTCGTGCACGACATGTGCCGCGCCTACCTGGACGGTGACGTGGAGCGCGCCCGCGAGATCCAGATTGCCGGCCAGCCGCTCATCAACGCCCTCTTTAGCGAAGTCAACCCCATCCCCGTTAAGGAAGCGCTCGCCCAGATGGGTATGATCGAGGCCAACTATCGCATGCCGCTGTGCCCCATGGCAGACGACACGCGCACCGCACTTACCGATGCTCTGAAGGGAGCTGGTCTGCTTGATTAAGACCGTCATTATGGGAACGGGCCGCATGGGCTCGCTCATCCGCACCACTGCCGAGAGCATCGTTGATGCCGCCGGTCAGCCCGTCTTTGATATCGTCGCCCAGATCGGCTTTGATCTGACCGAGCTCGAGAGCGCTCCGGCCGCCGATGTGATCATCGACTTCTCGAACGTCGCGACCTTTGATGCCGTCGTTGCCTATGTCGAGCGTACGGGCGCCGCACTCGTTTCCGGCACCACTGGCTACACGCCTGAGCAGATGGACCGCCTACGCGAGCTGGGCCAGAACGCCCGCGTCATGCACTCGGGCAACTACTCCATCGGCATCGCCGCTCTGCGCCATCTGGTGGCCCAGGCCACGCGCGAGCTGCCCGGCTTTGACTGCGAGATCGTCGAGACGCACCACAACCAAAAGGTCGATGCCCCCAGCGGCACCGCCAAGCTACTGCTCGACGCCGTGGTCGAGGCCGAGCCCGAGACCGGCTATCACCCCGTCTACGGCCGCGAGGGCATGTGCGGTGCACGCGATCCCAAGGAGATCGGCATGCACTCGCTGCGCGGCGGCACCGTCGCCGGCGTGCACGAGGTGAGTTTCTTTGGCCAGGACGAGGAGGTCACGCTCACCCACCGCGCCACAAGCCGTCAGATTTTTGTCAACGGCGCTCTGGCCGCCGCTCAGAAGCTCGTCGTCCGTGATCCCGGCTTCTACACCTTCGACCAGGTCATGTTCACCTAGCCAATCATTAACCAAGCCCAGCTAAAGGAGAAACAAGATATGAGCAACGCAGCCGAGATGGATGCACAGGAGATTATCAACTACATCGCCACCGCGCCCAAGAAGACGCCCGTCAAGCTGTATGTGCGCGAGAAGCCCGGCATGAAGGTTGCCTGGGGCGATGCGCACGTCTACGGCGGTCGTCGCGGAAAGACCGTCTTTGGCGACTGGGATGAGCTCAAGACCATCCTCGACGCCAACGCCGATTCCATCGACTACTACGACGTGGAGAATGACTGCCGCAACTCCGCCGTCCCCATGCTCGACCTTAAGGGTATCAACGCCCGCATCGAGCCGGGCGCGATCATCCGCGACCGCGTCGAGATCGGCGACCGCGCCGTCATCATGATGGGCGCCATCATCAACATCGGCTCCGTTATCGGCGAGGGTTCCATGATCGATATGGGCGCCGTGCTGGGCGGCCGCGCCACCGTGGGCAAGAACTGCCACATCGGTGCCGGCACCGTGCTGGCGGGCGTCGTTGAGCCCGCGAGCGCCACGCCCGTCATCATCGAGGACGATGTCATGATTGGCGCCAACGCCGTGGTCCTGGAGGGCGTGCGCGTGGGCAAGGGCGCCGTCGTGGCCGCCGGTGCCGTGTGCGTCGAGGACGTCCCCGCCGGCGCCGTCGTGGCCGGCATTCCCGCCCGCGTCATCAAGATGCGCGACGAGAAGACCGACAGCAAGACCGGTCTCGAGGAAGGTCTGCGCCAGCTTTAACAGTTACGGCGTTTTACC
>JAIHVJ010000054.1 GCA_022720335.1 Collinsella sp. | reverse complement strand
CACATTGGTGTAGGCCAGCGGCAGCATGACGTTTTCGATAACCGACAGGCGCGGCAGCAGGTTGAAGCTCTGAAAGACAAAGCCAATGCTCAGGGCGCGGACTTCGGTGAGCTCGTCATCATCGAGCTCGGCCACGTTGAGCCCTTGCAGGTAATAGTCGCCCGCCGTCGGTTTGTCCAGGCAGCCCAGGATGTTCATGAGCGTTGACTTGCCCGAGCCCGAAGGGCCGGTAATGGCGACGAACTCGCCGGGTTCTACCGCCAGGCTCACGTTGTGCAGGATGTGGGCGCAACCCGCCTCGCTCTCAAAAATGCGGTGCACGTTGCGGATGTCGATAACGGGACGCATTACATGCCCTCGTCGTCAGACATGCTGCCCGAATCCGTGCTGTAGCCGCCTTCAGCCGTTGCGTCCGCTCCGGTGTCCATGACGAGGGTGTCGCCATCGCGCAGCTTGGTAACCGGCACGTTGGGGTTGATCTCGTTGCCCTGGTCGTCGCGCTTTACCTGTGTCTTGCCGACTACGGCTTCGTTGTCGTTTTGCGTCACGACGGTCACCTTCACGCGACGGGTATGCTTGCCCTCGTCATCGGTTGCCACGTTGACGTAATAGTGTTCGCCGTCTTCGGTCATGAGCGCCATCGTCGGCACCATCACCACGTCGTCGAGCTGCTCGGTCACCACCGATACCTCGGCCGTCATGCCCGGCTTCAGGCGCGCGTCGGGCGCCTCTATGAGAATGTCGACGTTAAAGGTTACGCTGCCGCCGCCACCGTTGGCGGCGTCGGAGTTTGCCACCGAGGCGATGGCCGTGACCGTTCCCTGGCTTACGATATCGGGAAACGCGGGATACGTGACGTTGGCACTCTGCCCAACGGCGATCTTGGCGATGTCCTTTTCTCCCACCTGTACGGTCACCTTCATCTTGGATAGGTCGGCGATCTGCATGCACTGCTTGCCGCCGCTCGTATCGCTTTCGCCCATGATCATGCCGCCTGTTACCGTGGCTCCCACCTTGGCGTTGAGCTCCACGATACTGCCCGAGCTCGGGGCCGTGACCGTACGACTGGCCGCCTTGGCGTTCGCCTGATCGAGGTTTGCCTGGGCCGATGCGAGGCTGCGCTGCGCGGCCGATACGGCGTTCGTGTCCGCCGATGCGGCGGAGACGCCAGCCGCTGCGGAAGCTCCATCGACGTCCGTCGTTGGGGTGGCCTGAGCGGCAGCTGCGGCTTTCTTCGCATTAGCGAGGTCTTCTTGAGCGGCAGCAACTGCACGCTGCGCCTCGGCAACGTTGCGATCGAGCTCGTCGTTTTTAATGGTCATAAGCACGTCGCCCTCGTTGACGGATTGGCCCGCCTGCACGTTGATCGAATCGACCGCACCGTCGACAGAAGGGGAGACCACTGAGGACGAAATGGGTTTGAGCTGGCCTTTCGCCTCGACCGTTGTGGTAAACGTGCCCTCGGTCACCATGTCGGTCACCGGCCCGTTGTTGCCTGCGGGCCGTGCGTTGATGGCTAAGGTCACGACAACGGCGATGAGCACAATGGCGGCCACGACGCCGGCCGCAATGCCGCGTCGGATGAGCTTTTTGCGTCGACGTTCGGCACGTTTTGCCTTGAGCTTGGCATATGCCTCTTCATCGGAAATCTCGGTCGCATCGTTCGCGCGTCCGCTCTGCTTATCGGCATGTACGTTTGTAATCAGAGGAATCGTTTCGGTGACATCTTCGAGCGTGTGCTCGGTATCATCCGGGCCCGGGGTGGTCGTGGGGACATTCGGCATAGCGTCTCCTTTATAGAAAGTACCTCGATAAGTATATGCGCCCACCGGTTGAGGCGGGCGCATAAGACGGTTTCTTTCGGAACTGTTAGATTGGTCGCAGCGGTTCCACGTTGTATGAATGTGCGCGTTGCACTACGAGTGGACAACCACACACAGGCCGACTTTGATGCAGTCGTGAAGTGCCTTGGCGTCTGCCAGGCGCAGGTTGATGCAGCCGTGGCTGCCGCACCATTTGTACGACTCGGCGTTATCGAAGCTCTTGTCGTTTTGCCAGGTGGCATCATGGAAGCCGATCATGTTGCCCTCAAACGGCATCCAGTAGCTCACCGGACTCTCGTATTTGGGCTTGCCGGTCTCGGGGTCCTTGGCTCCGATCAGGGTGCTGCCGCCGTCGTTGCTGTTGATCTGCCAGACGCCCTCGGGCGTGGCGTCCTCGCCCGGCTTGCCCGAGATAAAGTTGGCCTCCCAAACGATATTTCCGCTCTCGTCATAGTAGCGCGCGTGCTGTTCGGACAAGTCGACGTCGATATACGCCTTCCAGTCGGGCTCTCCCTTTGCGGTAAAGGTGTCGGCCTTCTGGGAGTACTTGATCTCGATTTCGCCAGTTTGCTTGTTGTTAATGGCGTCCTCGACCTGCTTGGCGAGCGAGCTGCTGTCGATGGACCAACCAAAGTCACCGCCTTCGACGGCGCACTGCTTGCTATCGGCGCGCGTCCACCAGCGAGTGGAGCCCACGGTATTAAAGCCGTTAGCGAGCTCGGCTGCCCAGCTGCTGATCTGCGTCGTATCGAGCGTTGGGTTGGCCGGATCGGCAAAGCTGATCCACTGCAATACGGAGCTGCCATCAACCTTGCCAGCATCCTCGCCGTTGAGCTTGAGGGTCACGTTGACGCCCAGGAAGTTGTTGGCGGCATCGCATGCGGCCTGAATCTGATCATCGGTCAGCGTTCCATTGAGCGGCTCATAGGCATCGTTGCCGAGCTTGGAAAGATCTACGGTCTCGGCCAGCGAGGCAAGCTCGAGCTCGGCATATTTAATGACATGCTCGCGGTTGAGTTTTTCGTTGGAGCGCGCCTTCTCGACGGTAAACTTGCCGGCCTGCTCGTCATAGGAGCTATTTGCCTCGAACGTGCCCGAACGGCCCTCGTTAAACTCGTCGATGGCGGCGCCCAGATCCTTCTCAAACTTCTTTTGGTCAAAGGTGTCGGAGAGCATGGACAGGTCGACGTCTTGATCAAGATCGACTTCGTTGGAGGTAGCGGTTGTTTTGGTCTTGCCGCTTAAGGATTCCACAAGGCGGACCGGCCATACAAAGGCTTCGTTGTGGCTGATAATCTCTTTTGCGGCAGCTTCACCGTCGACGATGGGCTCATCGGACTCGGGCTGATAGGTCCAATTAAAGTCATCGCCTGTCACGGTGAGCTTATAGTGCTTCCATGCCGAGTTGACCTTGGTGGCGGCAGACGAAGCGTTGGAGAACGAGACGTCGACGCCGGCGATGGTGGTGTTGGGGTAGGCTACCTGCGAAAATGCTACGACGCCTACGATATAGACAATGACGATTAGACCCAGGACGACAAAGAGCGTCGTCTTTTTGCCCGACTTATTGTTGCCGGCGGACTTGCGCGCGGGGCCGCGATCGCCTCGAGCGTGCGTGGGGGGCTG
The DNA here is from genome assembly GCA_022720335.1 of Collinsella sp. Lineage (GTDB taxonomy): Bacteria > Actinomycetota > Coriobacteriia > Coriobacteriales > Coriobacteriaceae > Collinsella. The sequence goes on along the minus strand of JAIHVJ010000054.1, from coordinate 11,784 downwards.
CTTGGGCGCATTGCCGTTTGCCTGGTGCTGCTGACGTTGTTGACGCTGCTGTCGCTGTTGGTTCGGGCGTTGAGAAGCGTTTGCCGCACCACGCTGCTGACCGTGGCTCGGCGCGATAGGACGCGGCGACTGAACGCCGCCGGCGTGCCTGCTCGGCTGCTGCGGATCGGGAATCAGTTGAGTTCGATCGTTTTGCGACATCGTATGCATATCCTTCGATTTTCGCCTTGCGGTTCATCGTGTTTTTACTGGGCTTGCATTATAGCGATTACCTAGTTGTTTGTGGTATGCAAACGGTGGCATTCAAAAGAGCTGGGACAAATGTCCCACCGGCTCACTTGTCAGGCGATTTGTCTAACCGCACACGCCGCACTTGGCGCAGGCCGAAAGCGCGGCCGGGGCCTGGGCAATGCCGCCCTTAGCGGTCTCGCGCAGCGTGGCCGGCAACGCGTGACCCACCGAGAGCATGACATGTGCCATCTGGTCAAACGGCACCAAGCTCTTAATGCCGGCGAGGGCGAGTTGTGCCGAGCTAAAGGCCGCTGCCACGCCGATGGCGTTGCGGTTTTGGCAGGGCACCTCCACGAGGCCACCGACGGGGTCACAAACGAGGCCCAGCAGGTTACTCAGCGCGATGGAACTGGCGTCAAGCGCCTGCTCGGGCGTGCCGCCGAGCATCTGCACCAGCGCGGCGGCTGCCATGGCGGCGGCGCTTCCGACCTCGGCTTGGCAGCCGCCCTCGGCGCCGGCAACGCAGGCGCTTGTGGTGAGGTTGAGGCCGATGGCGGCTGCGCAGTAGAGCGCGTCCATGACTTGCTCGTCGTCGAGCTGAAGGTGATCGGCGAGCGCCAGCACGCAGCCGGGCACGACACCCGCGGATCCTGCCGTCGGAGCTGCGACGATCACGCCCATGGTGGCGGAGCGCTCGAGCACGGCCATGGCGCGGGTCACGGCTTCGGTCTGGACGGGGCCCATCAGGCTTTCACTCAAATCGTTGCAGCGGGTTGCTTCGACGAGCTTGGCCTCGCCGCCGATAAGCCCGCCGAGCGAGCGCTGCGGATTGGCGATGGGGGCCGTTGTCTCCTCGCGCATGACGTCGAGCACGCGGCGCATGGCGGCGACGGCGTGGGCCTCGCCGGTCAGACGTGCCTCGCGAACGGCCATGACGGCACCGATGCTGAGTCCCAGTTCCTCGCACGCATCGAGCAGCTGCTCGCCGTCGTCGAAGATCTCCTTAGCCGAGACGCCGGGGGAGAGCGACGAGGCAGAACCGGGGAGCTCGATAAAGGTCGCGTAATCGACATTGTCGAGCTTGCGGAGCATGGGGACGACGGTGTCGTCGGGCGCGCCGTCGGTCTCAAAGACGGAGTAGGCCTGGCCGCCCACTTCGGTGCGGTAGGTGCGGCAGAAGGCGATGTTCACGTGTGCGTAGGCGAGCAGGTTGGTGAGCGCGGCGAGTACACCGGGGACGTCCTTGTGCGCCACGAAGAGCGTGGAGTACATGCCCGAGATGTCGACGCCGACGCCGTTAATGCGGCTGATGCGCATCTTGCCGCCGCCCAGGCTCTCGCCGCGGACCTGTGCCGTGGCGCCCGTGTCGTCGACCATGTCGATGTCGACGGTATTGGGGTGGATGGAGGCGTCGTCGCCCTTGATGTCAAAGTGATATTCGAGGCCCTGCTCGCGCGCGAGGTCGAAGGCCTGCTTGATGTTCTCGTCATCGGTGTCGAGGCCCAGGATGCCCGCGACGAGCGCACGGTCGGTGCCGTGGCCGCGGTAGGTGTGGGCGAAGGAGTTCCACAGGCCAAAGGTGACTTTGGTGATGCGGCCTTCCAGCAGGCTGGCGGCAACTTGGGCGCAGCGCAGGGCGCCGGCGGTATGCGATGAGCTGGGGCCGACCATGACGGGGCCCAAGATCTCGAATGCCGAGGTCGTAGCTAGTGTTTGCGGCTTGCCTGCCATGGGTGCTCCTTCTTTGTCCCGTCGTTCCGAGGGCTTTGGTATTTGGTCGCCTGCTCGGGCAGTCCTGCTCGCACGGAGAGCACATTAAGTGCTCTCCGGCTCGTGCGGAACTCGCGACCGACCAAATACCAAAGCCCTCGGAACTAAGGATACATGGTAGAGGCGCGTGTGCTGCAAAATTCATCGGCCTATGACCTATTCCATGTCCCAGATCGGCTCATCTTCACCACCTTTAAATAATTCACCACCTTTAAATAAAAAAGAAGTACCGGTTGGGGCCGGTACTTCTTTTGGTGCTTCGATATTTGGTTGCAGCTTTTGCTGCTGGCTTACAGGCCGCAGGCTGCTTTGAGTTCTTCGACTCGATCGGTTTTCTCCCAGGTGAAGTCGGCGTCTTCGCGGCCGAAGTGACCGTAGGCTGCTGTTTTCTCGTAGATGGGGCGACGCAGGTCTAGGTCGCGGATGATTGCGCCCGGGCGCAGGTCGAAGGTCTTCTCTACGGCTTCAACGATCTTGTCCTCGGCAACATGCGCGGTACCGAAGGTGTCGACCATGATTGAGAGGGGCTTGGAAACGCCGATGGCGTAAGCAAGCTCGACTTCGCAGCGATCGGCCAGGCCGGCGGCGACCACGTTCTTGGCGACCCAGCGCGCGGCATACGCGGCGGAGCGGTCGACCTTGGTGCAGTCCTTGCCGCTAAAGGCACCGCCGCCGTGACGGCCGTAGCCGCCGTAGGTGTCGACGATGATCTTGCGGCCGGTGAGGCCCGTGTCGCCCATGGGGCCGCCCACGACAAAGCGACCGGTGGGGTTCACGTAGATGTCCGCGTTGTCCCACGGCATGTTCTCGGCGGCCATGACCGGGGTGATGACGTGCTCGATGAGGTCGGCCTTGATCTTGCCCATGTCCTCGATCTCGGCGGCGTGCTGCGTGGAGATGACGATGGTCGTGACCTCGACGGGCTTGCCTTCCTCATAGCGCACGGTGACCTGGGTCTTGCCGTCGGGACGCAGATAGGCGAGGGTACCGTCGTGACGCACGGCGGCCAAGCGCTCGGCCAGGCGGCTTGCCAGGTAGTGTGGCATGGGCATAAGGGTCTTGGTCTCGTTGGAGGCATAACCGAACATCATGCCCTGGTCGCCGGCACCGATCAGGTCGATCGGGTCGGTGGTAGCGCCGGTCTGGGTCTCGAAGGACTCGTCAACGCCCTGCGCGATATCGGGCGACTGCTCATGGATGAGGCTCATGACGCCGCAGGTGTCGCAGTCAAAACCGAACTTGGCACGGTTGTAGCCAATGCGGCGTATAACGCCACGGGCGATCTCCTGCACGTCGACGTAGGCCTGAGTGCGGATCTCGCCGGCGACGATGACGGTGCCGGTCGTCACGAGGGTCTCGCAGGCGCAGCGGACGTTCTCCACGTTGGCAGGCACGCCGTTGGGGGCGATGTAGCCCTGCTCCTGCAGCTCTATTTCTTTGGCGAGGATTGCATCGAGGACGGCGTCGCTGATCTGGTCAGCGATCTTATCGGGATGGCCTTCGGTCACCGACTCCGACGTAAAAACGAAGGACCCGTGTTGGGGTGGGATGGAACGAAGTTCTTCTGACATGATTGTCCTTTCAAAAACGTGTCCCGGCGACCGTTACCATTCCGCCGGGCTCTCTATGCAAGGGCACATCATAGCGCGTAAATCAAACATTCACACCCTTTCCGCACCTACTCATTGGGGACAGACTTAAATGACCAGCCTTCCTAAGTGCCGACAGGTTGCCCAATGACTGGTCATTTAAGTCTGTCCCCAATGAGTAGGTAGGTGCCCTTTGTGCGGAGGTTGCTTTGATGCTTTATACTGGTGCGGTTAGACATCCATCCTGCAATCGAGGAGATTTCCATGGCATCAGACGTTCGCGTCCGCTTTGCACCCTCACCGACGGGCAAGCTGCACATCGGCGGCGCCCGCACCGCTATCTATAACTGGGCTTTCGCCCGCGCAAACGGCGGCACGTTCATCCTGCGCATCGACGACACCGACCCCACCCGCTCCACCGACGAGAACACGCAGATCATCCTGCGCGCCATGCGTTGGCTGGGCCTGGATTGGGACGAGGGTCCCGAGGTGGGTGGCGACTATGGCCCCTACGCGCAGACCGAGCGCCTGGACCTGTACAAGCAGGCCGCCCAGAAGCTCTGGGACGAGGGCAAGGCCTATCCCTGCTTCTGCACCAAGGAGCAGCTCGACGCCGACCGCAAGGCCGCGCAGGAGCGCAAGGACCCCTTCCAGGGCTATCAGCGCCGCTGCCGCGATCTTGATCCCGAGGAGGCCCGCCGCCGCATCGAGGCCGGCGAGTCCTACGTCCTGCGCATCAAGGTGCCCGAGGACCGCGGCGACGTCGTCATCCACGACGCCGTCCACGGCGAGGTGACCTTCGACGCCAAGGAGCTCGATGACTTCGTCATCTTCCGCTCCGACGGCACGCCCACGTATAACTTCGCGACCGTCGTCGACGACGCCATGATGAAGATCACCCACGTCATCCGCGGCGACGACCACCTTTCCAACACCCCGCGTCAGGTCATGGTCTACGAGGCCCTCGGCGCGCCCGTGCCCACGTTCGCCCACATCTCCATGATTCTGGGCGCCGACGGCAAGAAGCTCTCCAAGCGCCACGGCGCCACCTCGGTGGAGGAGTACCGCGACGCCGGCTACCTGTCCGACGCCTTCGTCAATTACCTGGCGCTGCTCGGCTGGTCGCTCGACGGCGAGACCACGATCATCCCGCGCGATGTCCTGGCCAGCAAGTTCTCGCTCGACCGCATCTCCAAGAACCCGGCGACTTTCGACCCCAAGAAGCTCGACTGGGTCAATGCCGAGTACATCAACGGCATGTCCGACGCCCAGTTTGCCGACGAGGTCATGGTCCCCGAGCTGCACGAGGCGGGCCTCATCGAGGGCAATGTCGAGTACGGCGAGGATTGGATCGACGCGCTCGCTGCCATCGTCAAGCCGCGCACCAAGATGCCGGCCGACGCCGTGACCGTCGCCGCTCCCATCTTTGCCACGGCCGAGACGCTCGAGTATGACGAGAAGTCCGTCAACAAGGGCCTGGCCAAGGAGGGCATGGGTGCCATTCTGGACGCCGCCAAGGCCGCGCTCGAGGGCGTGGACGAGTGGACGGCCGCCAACATCGACGCCGCGCTTGAGCCGCTGCCCGAGCAGATGGACCTTAAGAAGCGCGTGGTGTTCCAGGCCGTGCGCGTCGCCGTCTGCGGCAACATGGTGAGCCCTCCGCTGGGCGAGACCATGGCGCTCGTCGGCCGCGACGACTGCCTGGCGCGCATCGATCGCGCCCGCACGATGGCGCTGTAGCAGCTGCGCAAACGTTTGTATCCGAGCCCCGTTCACCCTGAGCGGGGTTCTTGTTTCTGTAGACGAATGGGATGGGAGGTGCTGGGGCCATGGCCGAGCAACTTTCGCTGTTTGGTTCGCCGGATCCGGAGGAAGCTCCGAAATCCGCGGCTCCTGCCGCCGCCTCGGCGCAGCCCGAGCCCGCACCCGAACCCGTCGCCGCCTATGCGAACGTAGTCCTCGACATCCCGACGCGTGCACTGTCCGAGCCGTTTGCCTACGGCATTCCTCAACCCCTTGCCAACGAGGCGCAGATCGGATCCACGGTCCTGGTCCACTTTGGCAACCGCGCGGCCGCGGGCTATATCGTCGATATAGCGCCCGAGCTGAGCGACCTGCAAGGCAACAACGCCCTCGATCCTGCGCGCATCAAGCCCGTCGAGGCGATTCTCAGCAAACCGCTTTTTAGTGCCGAGGCTGCCCGTATTGCGCGCTGGATGAGCCGCGAGTACGTCGCGACGCTTTCCGAGTGCCTGCGCCTGTTCTTGCCACCGGGTGGAAGCCCGCGCGTGGTCAAAAGCAACGACGGCGTGTGGACTGTCGAGCGCCCTGCCGTCAAACCCATCCAAAACCGTTGGGTCATGCTTACGCCCGAGGGCTTCGACTATACGCCGCCCAAAACCGCGGTTCGTCAGCGTCAGCTTATCGAGGCGCTCCAGTGCGGTCCGGTCACGACACGCGACCTCAACCTGCTTTACAACAGCATGTCGGCGACTATCAAGGCGCTCGAAAAACGCGGCGTCGTAGTGGTGGAGGAGCGCCGTGCATGGCGTGGCTGCAGCGAGCAGACCACGCTATCTTCTGCTAGTGGTAAAGCACCGGTGGCGCTCACCAACGGTCAGCAGCGGGCGCTCGCGCAGATTGAGCGCGCCCGTCTGGACGCCCATGGCGATGTGGTGCTCGTCGATGGCGTCACCGGTTCCGGCAAAACCGAGGTCTACCTCTCTGCCATCGAGCGCGTGTTGGCAGCCGGCCGTTCGGCCTGTGTGCTCGTCCCCGAGATCTCGCTGACGGCCCAGACCGTCGGCCGCTTCCGCTCGCGCTTTGGCGAGACAGTCGCGGTGTTCCATTCGCGTCTTTCGGCCGGCGAGCGTCTCTCGGCCGAGGCCCTCGACCGCTGCCGCCGCGGCACATACGGCGGTGCCACCTGGACGCGTGTCGAGATGCCCGAGCGCCCGGGACACGCCGTGCTGCCTACGGTTCGCATTGCCGACCTGCGCCGCGAGTTCGCACACGGCAGTCGCTCCATGTTCTCTAAACCGCTGATGGAAGGCCTGGAGCGTGTAGTCGAGCGCCGCGAAAAGGCCGTGTTGCTGCACAACCGTCGTGGCTTTGCGCCCTTCCTGATGTGCCGAGAATGCGGCTGCGTGCCCACCTGCAACCACTGCTCTACCGCGCTCACGTACCACGAGCGCACGCACACGCTGCAGTGCCACACCTGCGGATCGTCCTGGCGCGTGCAGCCTTATCCGGCGCCCTCGAGTCGCTGTCCCAAGTGCGGTAGCCGCTACTTGGCAAAAATGGGGCTGGGCACGCAGCAGATCGAGGACGCCCTACACCAGATGCTGCCCGACGACGTCGCCATCATTCGCATGGATGCCGACTCCACGCGCGGCAAGGATGCACACAAAAAGCTGCTCGAGCAGTTCGATGCCGCCGATTGCGCGGTGCTGCTGGGTACCCAGATGATCGCCAAGGGCCTCGACTTTCCCGAGGTCACGCTCGTGGGCGTGGTCAATGCCGACTTTGCGCTCAAGCTGCCCGATTTTAGAGCAGGGGAGCGCGCCTACGATCTGCTGGAGCAAGTTGCTGGCCGCGCCGGCCGCGGCGATCGTCCCGGCGAGGTCATCATCCAGACCTACCTGCCCGAGGACCCGGTCATTCGCGCCGTCGCCGAGCACGACCGCTCGATCTTTACCGACCACGACCTGGACCAGCGCCGCGACGCGTTGTATCCGCCGTTCGTGCGCCTGGTCAACATCTTGGTATGGTCGACGAACGCGGGTGACGCGCGGGACTACATCGGTCGCATCGCGAAGCTCCTCAAGCGTCGCTGGCATGCCGCCGCTCCCGACTTTTTGCGGGCGGGGAGCGCCGTGCCCCAGGTGCTTGGTCCGGCTTCGTGTGTAATCGAGAGAGCCAAGGACCGTTACCGCTTCCATCTGCTTGTAAAGTCGCCGGTAGGGTACCATGTCTCTGATGATATCGACGCCTGTCTCAAAGAGGTGGGCTCCGTGCGCGGCGTGAGCGTGAGCGTTGACGTCGACGCCTATGATTTGATGTAACAACCCGAAAGGATGGCCATGGAAGCCAACGGAATCGTACTGTCGCCCGACCCTCGTCTGCGCCAGGAGTGCGCCGTCATCGAGGAGATCACCCCGGCGATCGAGGCACTTGCCGAGAAGATGAAGAAGATGATGTTCGACAACGGCGGTTGCGGCCTGGCTGCCCCGCAGATCGGCGAGCTCATTCAGCTCGTCACCATCGACTGCGATTACAGCGACAAGAACGACTACGACCCGTACGTGCTGATTAACCCCGTCATTGTTGAGCAGAGCGACCATCTGGTGCCGTTTAGCGAGGGCTGCCTTTCCATCCCTGGCATTAGCTGCGAGATCGAGCGTCCCGATCACGTTGTCGTCGAGGCGTATGACCTGGATGCCAACCTGATTCGCTATGAGGCCACGGGCGATCTGTTCTGCGTGTGCCTCCAGCATGAGATCGATCACCTGCACGGCAACACCATGTTCGAGCGACTCAAGCCGATGCAGAGGATCAAGGCCGTCAAGGAGTACCAGGACGCCCTGGCCCGCGGCGCTCGACCGGGCGAGACGGAGTAGGTCCCACCGTCCCCGGTGCTGAGCGCCCACATATCATCCCGTGCTCAAACATTCTCGCTGCACTGCGAAACTGCGCGCGGGATGATATGTGGGCGCTCAGCACCGGGGACTGCGTTGTTCTGGCTCGGTTCGCCCGGGTGCCGTCGGGCCAGGGAGGGGCGTCTTCGCTGATAATTGCTTTGTTGGAAGAGCTGCTTTTATTGCGGCTCTTTCTTTGGTTTTGGGTATATTTGTTCTTGTTGAATTGTTATTGCGGATGGGCTGGGTACTTGGCTTTCCGCTGTTATTTGTAGCCGTCTCGGCTCGTTGTTGAGAGGAGACTAACTTTTATGCGTATTGTGTTTATGGGTACGCCTGATTTTGCTGTGCCTTCGCTGACTTCGCTTGTTGAGGCTGGGAACGAGATTGCGCTTGTTATTACTCGTCCCGATGCTGTTCGTGGGCGTGGTAAGAAGCTTGAGCCTTCTCCTGTTAAGGCCAAGGCGCTTGAGCTGGGGTTGCCCGTTGTTGAGGCCAATCGTATGACGCCTGAGGTTGTTGAGGCGCTCCAGGCTGCCCATGCTGACATTTTCTGTGTGGCTGCCTATGGCTGCATTTTGCCTGATGAGGTGCTGCATATGGCGCCGCTTGGTATTGTGAATGTTCATGCCTCGCTGCTGCCTCGTTGGCGTGGCGCTGCTCCCGTTCAGCGTGCCATTCTTGCTGGTGATGAGGTTGCTGGCGTTTCCATTATGCGTATTGGACATGGCGTGGATACCGGCGCTTATTGTGCGCAGGCCTCGACATCTGTCGCCGGCAAGCATGCCGAGGCACTGACGATGGAGCTTGGCGAGCTGGGCGGTAAGCTGCTGGCCGATACGCTGCCCTCGCTTGCCGATGACACAGCGGTGTGGACCGAGCAGGATGAGTTGCTCGTCACGCATGCTGCCAAGATTTCCAAGCAGGAGATGCGTCTGGATCCGCAGATGGCGGCGCTCGATTGCGTGCGTCACGTGTTGGCTTCGTCCGACACTGCACCCGCTCGCTGCGTGATTGCCGGTAAGTCGGTTCGCGTGCTCGATGCTGCGCTGGCGGATGTGTCGCTTGGCGAGGGCGCTGTTGCCGTTAAGAGCAAGCGTGTCTACCTGGGACTTTCCGATGGTGCGGTCGAGCTGCTTGAGGTTAAGCCCGATGGCAAGCGCGCTATGGCTGCTTCTGCCTGGGCTGCCGGCCTGCAGGGCGCCGATCTGACGTGGGGTGCTTTGTCATGAGCAAGCTTTCCCCCGCGCGTAAGCTCGCGCTCGATGTGCTGATGGAGGCCGACCGTCGCGGCATGTATGCGCGTGACGTGCTCTCTGCCCGTGCTACGGCCAAGGCCATTGACCAGCGCGATTCCGCGTTTGCGGCTCGCTTGGCGCTGGGTGTTGCCGCGACGCAGGGCATTTTGGACGAACTGCTTGACCAGTTTCTCGATAAGCCCAAAAAAGTCGCACCGCGTGTTCGCATGGCTCTTCGCATCTCGGCCTTCGAGATGCTCTACCTGCATACCCCAGGTCGCGTTGCCGTAAGTCAGGGTGTTGAGCTGGTTCGTAGCGGCGCTAAGTCGGCCGCCGGTCTGGCGAACGCCGTGCTGCATAAGGTCGCGGACAACGTTGAGGACTTTGCCACTGCGGCGGATGCCGATGAGTCCGAGCGCCGATTGGTTCGCCTATCTCGCCTGATGGGTATGCCGCGCTGGCTGTGTGCTCGCATTATGGCGTCGTTCGATACGCCCGAGGGCGCGCTCAACTTTGCAGGAAATCTGGCGCCCGCGCCGCTCGCTTTGCACGAGAACGCCTTTGCAACCAAGCCTGATCCGTACCTATCGCAGCTTGTGGCGCCGGTGTTCCCGGGCTGCCATGCGCCGGTCGATTCGCAGGCTACGGTTGCGTCGGGTGTGTTTGAACGCGCGGCGGCCGTGGCCTCGGACCTTAACGCCCAGCTCATCGCTACTGCGGCGACCCGTCCCGGGCTTTGCCTGGAGATCGGCGCCGGTCGCGGCACCAAGACCTATGTGATGATGTGCCAGGCCAAGCGTGCCGGCTACGAGCGTCAGCACACTGCACTCGATTTGCACGATCGCAAGTGTGATCAGAATCTTGCGCGCCTGCATAAGGCTGGTATCAAGGGCGTTCGTACCGTCTCGGGTGATGCGTGCGAGCTCGATACGGTCCTCACGTCGTTCGATGCGATGCTTGGTAAACCCGTTCTGTTCGATACGGTGTTTATCGATGCCCCGTGCTCGGGTACCGGCACCATGCGCCGTCATCCTGAGATTCCGTGGCGCTTGACCGAAAAGGACGTGACGGTTGAGCTTCCTAAACTGCAGCTGACGATGCTCAAGGAAGCCGCCGCGCGCGTGGCTGCCGGCGGTGAGCTTATCTATGCCACCTGCTCGGTTTTTGCTGAGGAGAACACTCAGGTCGTGGATGCCTTCCTGGCTTCTCCCGAGGGTGCCGGCTTTAGCGTGGCGCCGCTTTCCGAAGCACAGATTCTGCAACTCCCCGAGTTCGATCAGGCCAAGAAGCTCGTTTCCGTACGCCAGAACGATCGAGGCCTCTTCCAAAGCGTTCCCGTAAACGCCGACTCCTACGACGGCCACTTCTGCGCCCGCCTGGTCCATAAGTAACAACTAAGTTGCGGTGAAATAGGGATTGAATAGCGGCTTCTACCCACCAAACAGTCCCTATTTCACCGCAACTCATAAGGAAGATTTTTCTGGAACTGGGATTAATAAATCGGGTATGAAAGTAAGCGGTTGGGTTTGGTAAGTTTCTGGATGCATGAACCGCTCGCAGATTTAATATTGAGGGGTTAAAATGAACGAACTTAATAGTGACAAGATTGACAATCCTGAAGATAATACTCAGGAAAATGAAGAGGTTGAGAATTCTTCGATTAAAAAGCGGGTAATTATTGGTGCCGGTATTGTTGCTCTGCTCATTGCTGGTTGTGTCGGTGGTTATGCTGGTTACAATTACAAACAAGCATGTAGTGAACATAATCAGCAGGTTGAAGTTTTGTATTCAAAGGCTAGCGATAGTGTTGCTGCCTTTAAGGCTGATCCTGGGTTACTAACTTTTGAGCAACGTCTTGATACCATTAAAAATGCTCAAAATAATAAAGAGATTTTGAATAAAGAAATCTCTAATGACAGTTTTAAGTATGCGGATGGCACTTCCCCTGATTGGACGAAGTTGCTCAATAAATACGATTCCGTTATTAAAGACTGTCGTAATGCTCAAAATGATGAGTGGAATACTTCTGTAACTGACCATGTTAATTTTGATGTAAATTCTACTGAAGATACTGACTCTCTCCAGCAGCATATTAATAGCCTCAATGGTCTTCTTAATGATATTTCTAATAAAGATAATCCGAAGCTTATTTTTGAAGATGCCAAAAAGGATTCTAAGAAGTTCATTGATCAAATCAATGAACAGATTAATCGTTATCAAAGATCGCGTCGAAAATGTTGGTGTAAGGGTGACGCCCTAGCGCCCGTTTAACGAAGAACGGCCTTCGTCCTAGAATCTGAAATCACCACAACAACAGGT
>JAIHVJ010000273.1 GCA_022720335.1 Collinsella sp. | reverse complement strand
AGTGAGCTTTGTCACGAGTGCGGCGGGGGCGGGCGGGAGGAATGTCACGGTTGCGGCACCTGAGCAATTGTCGCGCGCGCCATCGCGTACAATACCCGTATGAACAGGCTATTCGACAAATCGATCGTGTTGGCGTGCTGCATCGCGGCCGCTCTGGGCCTTGCCGTGGATGCTTGCTTTGTCGCGGCGTTTTGTCTTGGCGTCGCAGTCGCCTCGCTTACGGAAATTGCGCAAGGGGAACGCGCCCGCCGCGTCGGTGAGGCCGCGAGCTATGCTTACATTATGGTGGCCGTCTTTGTGCCGTCGTTTGTGCCGTTTGCGCCCCTCGCCTTCTATGACATCGCGCGATACGTGCGCCGTGAGCACGCCTGGGTCGCGCTAGGCGCCGGCGCCATCTTTGCCTGCGCGCTCGTCGCATATGCCCACGCCGGCGCGCTTCCCACCCGTGCGCTGCTGTTGACCGCCATCCTTTCAGTCGCCGCCACCTTACTGTCGCTGCGCACCGCCCAGCTGGAGCGCGAGCAGGAACGCATGCGTCGCACCCGCGACGAGCTGCAGGAACGAGCCCTCGCGCTCGAGGCGCGCAACCGCGACCTTGCCGACCGCCAGGACTACGAGGTCGAGCTCGCAACGCTCGCCGAGCGCGCCCGCATCGCGCGCGAGATCCACGATAACGTAGGGCACCAGCTCACGCGCGCCTCGCTGCAAACCGAGGCCCTACGCGTGGTCCACGCCAACGAGCCCAGGGTTGCCGCCGATTTCGCCGACGTCAAACGCACGGTTGACGAGGCGCTCCAACTCGTGCGCGCCAGCGTCCACGCGCTCAACGACAACGCCGTCGGCCTTTCCGTGCAGCTCGAACGCATTGTTGAAGGCGCGCGCTCGGACGGCGGGCCGCAGATTGAGCTTGAAGTTTTGGCCGAGCATGCGCCCGCAAATGTCGCCAACTGCTTTGCAGCGGTCCTGCGCGAGGCGCTCTCCAACACCATGCGCCACGCTTGCGCCCATGCTGTCACCGTACGGTGCATGGAACATCCGTCGTTTTACCAGCTCATTGTTACCGACGATGGTATTGGCGAGGTTCGGGCGAGTACCCGCAACGCCACAGAAGGCATGGGGCTCGGCTCCATGCGTGAGCGCGTCGAGGCGCTTGACGGCACCTTCACCGCCGGCCCGCGCGCCGGCGCCGGCGGCTGGCGTGTGTTTGCCACCGTTCCCAAACGGCAAGGAGATGAGAGTCGATGAGGCTCATAGTTGTCGACGACGACCGTCTGGTGGTCGATTCGCTCAAGATTATCCTGGGCGCCCAGCCGCAGATCGAGGTAGTGGGCACCGGTGCCGACGGCGACGACGCGGTGGCGCTCTACGCCGAGCACGCACCCGATATCGCGCTGCTCGACATTCAGATGCCAGGGCGCGACGGCCTTTCGGCGGCGCGCGAAATCCTTGAGCACTACCCCGCGGCACGCGTGGTGTTTCTGACGACATTCTCAGATGACGAGTACATTGTGTCGGCGCTCAAGCTAGGCGCCCGCGGTTACCTGATCAAGACCGATGTCGCCGCCATTCCTCCAGCGTTGGCGCAGGTCATGGACGGCAAACGCGTACTCGAGGGCAAGGCGATCGAGGATATCGACTTTGATGGGGCGGGGCCCGAGGCCGACACGCCTCGCCGGCCCGCCGCCTTTGCCAGCCTGACCGACCGCGAGTTCGAAGTCGCCGAACTCATCGCCCGCGGCCTCGACAACAAAGAGATCGCTGCCACCGCCTATATGGGCGAAGGCACCGTGCGCAACCACATCAGCTCAATCCTAGCCAAAATGGGGCTACGCAACCGCACCCAAATCGCCATCGCCTACCTGCGCGGATAACTCAAAGAATCGGCCACTCAGTTGCGGTGAAATACGGACTGCTGTGCCCCCTAGGGCCGCCAAACAGTCCGTATTTCAC
>JAIHVJ010000272.1 GCA_022720335.1 Collinsella sp. | reverse complement strand
CGTCATCTGTGGTTTACGTGGGGGCATACGGAGTGCGGGTATACTAACCGGCGGCGAATCTGCTCCATCGCTTAGAGCTGCTGCGTCTGGACGGCGCGTGATAGGGCTGCCAAAGCGATCGCCAGCGTGCTGAGCAACGTCCTCTCTGTGCGCACCTGTTTTTGTATGTATTAGCGCACTACCAAGCACGCCCGCGCGGCCGCATGCCGTGCCCATTGCGCGTGCAGATAAGGAACAACAACATATGCGTAATTCTGTATCCGACGTCACGGACGCCGAGATTCTGGACGAGGCCCGCGAGGCCATGACCCAGGCTGCCTTCGATGCCGCCGATGAGGCCAATGCTGCCCAGGCCGTCGAGTCCGCTACCGAGAGCCTGCCCGCCTTTAACGAGCTGGGGCTTTCGGACGAGATACTCCGTGCTATCGAGAACCTGGGCTACACGGCGCCGACGCCCGTGCAGGCCGGCTCGATCCCCGTGGTGCTCGAGGGTCGCGACCTGCTTGCCGCCGCTCAAACCGGCACCGGCAAGACGGCCGCCTTCTTGCTGCCGACCATGAACAATCTGGAGCACATTGCTCCGCCCAAACCCGTGCGCGAGCGCGGCGGCCGCAACCGCCGTCGCGGTGCCAAGAAGCCCGAGGGCAACGGCCGCGGCCCCGTGATGCTCGTCATCACCCCCACGCGCGAGCTCGCCCAGCAGATCGACGAGGTCGCAAGCAAAATCGCCGACGTCACCGGCCATGTTGCCGTGACCGTCGTGGGCGGCGTGAGCTACAAGCCGCAGACCGCGGCACTTAAGTACGGCTGCGACATCCTGGTCGCAACGCCGGGCCGTCTGGTCGATCTGATCGAGCAGGGCGCCTGCCACCTGGACGAGGTTAAGGTCCTGGTGCTCGACGAGGCCGACCGTATGCTCGACATGGGCTTTTTGCCCGCCGTCCGGCGCATTGTGCGCGAGACGCCGGCCGAGCGTCAGACGCTGCTGTTCTCGGCGACCCTCGACGAGGAGGCCGTGGGCGAGATCACCGACCTGGTGAGCGACCCGGCTCGCGTGGAGATCACACCTGCCACGTCGACCGCCGACACCGTCGACCAGTTTGTGTTCCCGGTGTCCATCGAGGCCAAAAACAACCTGCTGCCCGAGTTCCTCAAGAAGGAGGGCCCGGAGCGCACTATCGTCTTTATGCGCACCAAGCACCGCGCCGACAGCTGCTGCCGTCGTCTGGAGCGCAAGGGCATCAAGGCCGCCGCGATTCACGGCAACCGCAGCCAGGCCCAGCGCGAGCGTGCCCTTTCGGCCTTCCGCGACGGTACCGTCGACGTGTTGGTGGCAACCGACGTGCTCGCCCGCGGCATCGACATCAGCGACGTGCGCTACGTCGTGAACTTTGACGTGCCGGCCGAGCCGACCGACTACATCCACCGTATTGGCCGTACGGGCCGCGCCGGCGAGCTGGGCTGGGCCATCACGTTTGTGACCGAGCAGGATGTCGATGAGTTCTACGAGATCGAGAAGCTCATGGACAAGACCGCCGACATCTACGAGGCCGGCGACCTGCATGTGGGCCCCAATCCGCCCGCGGTTGACCCCGAGCGCGATCCTGCGGCCTTTAAGGTGAAGAAGAAGACCAAGCGCGGCAAGTCCAAGAGCAAGAAGAAGCTTGAGCAGGCGCGTCGCGACGGCAAACGCAACGGCGACGATTACGGTGATGTGGCCGGTCGTTCCAACCGCGGTCGAGACGAGCGTCGCGGCGACGGTGAGCGTCCGAGCCGTCCCAAGCGCGGCGGCAAGACCCGCGTGCGCGAGGGCGTTCAGGCTCGCGTGGACGAGGCTGTGGAGAGCGTGGCCCGCGAGGTGGCTGCCGAGGAGCGCGGCGGTGCTGGTGTCGTTGAGCAGGCCCCGCGCGGCAACCGTGCCGAGCGCCGTGCCAAGCAGTTCCAGGGCGAGGC
>JAIHVJ010000271.1 GCA_022720335.1 Collinsella sp. | reverse complement strand
GACGGCTACCTTAAGTAAAGACAAGACGAGGAGATTCCCATCAACATCTACACTATCGTCCAGCTGGTCAATACGCTGTTCAACTTCTATTCCACGCTCATTGTCGTCTACTGCTTTATGACGTGGATTCCCATGAAGCAGGGTGGTTTGCTTCAGGATATTGCCGCGGTGCTTGATAGCGTGTGCGGTCCGTGGCTCAACCTGTTCCGTCGTTTCATCCCGCCGATGGGCGGTATCGATTTTTCGCCGGTCGTTGCGATTATTGCGTTGCAGTTGGTGCAGAGGCTGGTTCTGCAGCTTCTTATAGGTATACTCGTGTAGAACTGTCTTAGTAACTTACGTCGGGCGTGTAGCGCCGAGGCGATGAAAAAGGAGACTTGTTATGGCTATTACCCCTGCAGACATCCAGGCTCAGACTTTCTCTGAGGCCAAGCGTGGCTACGATCCTGCTGAGGTCGACGTCTTCTTGGAGACGCTGTCCTCTGAGGTTGACGCTATGCTCGCTAAGATCGTCGACCTTAAGGGTCGTCTGACTGCTACCGAGCAGCAGCTTGCCGATGCGCAGGCTCAGCTTGCCCAGGCTCAGGATGCCCCCGCCCAGGCCGTTCCTGCCGCCCCCGTGGCTGCTCCCGCCCCTGACTTCTCCGCTCAGGAGCGCCAGATTTCCGCTGCCCTGATCGCTGCCCAGCAGACCGCTGAGACCATCGTCAACGATGCCAATGAGAACGCTGAGCGTATTCGCAACGAGGCTGACGCCAAGGCCCGCGAGGTTATCCGCCAGGCTCTGACCGAAAAGCAGGCTGAGCTCGAGGAGATCGATCGTCTCAAGGCTTCTCGTGAGGAGTTCAAGGCCGAGTATCTCAAGCTCATCCAGCACTTCATGGACGATGCCCAGAACTCCTTCCCGGCCGACCTCATGGCCTCCACGCCGGTCGGTTCTGCCGCTTCTCCTGCGGTGACTGTTCCCGCCGAGCCGCTGCCCGTCGCTGACCCGGTTGTCCCCGTGGCCGATCCCTTCGCCCCGATCGACAACTTCGCTGCCGACGACCTGGACTAACATTCGGCCTACAATTTAGTGCCTAGAAAGGACCCGCAGCTTGCGGGTCCTTTTTTATGACTGTACCGGGGCGCGCAACATAAAAAACCGAGCCCTGCACATAGTGGCGCAGAACTCGGCGAACCGGTGAGCGGTCAAGGATAGGTTTTAGGGCATGTCCCAAAATCTACTTGAGGAGGAAGTCGGAGAGGGGAATGGTACGGGCCTCGCGATGCTCGGAATCGGCGATGTGGTCGGCAGGATATCCGCAGACGAGCATGTGATAGGGATAGACGCCCTCGGGCAGGTTGAACTGCTCCTGTGCCACCTCGGGCTTAAAATGGCATACCCAACACGTTCCCAGGCCCTGCTCGGTGGCCTCCATCATCATCTGATCGCACACTATGGACGTATCGATTTCACTGGAATTCATCTGGTCATACGGGCGCACCCAAGCGTCTTCGGTAACGCTACAAATAAGGAAGATGAGCGGAGCGCCAAAGATAGATCCATCACGAGCAAACCGAGGCTGACAAGCAGCAGCCTTCTCCAGAAGCTCAGGCGTATCCAGCACCATCACACGAGAAGGATGATTATTACAAGCAGAAGGAGCAATCCGCCCAGCCTCAACAATGGCATCCACAACAGCTTGCTCAACAGAACGATCCTGAAATTCACGACAAGAATACCGACACCGAGCCAGATCCAAATAAGACATACAAGCCCTCCAACAATTAAAAATCAAACAAACCCAAAGTAACCCAAAGAGTACCCAAAGCGGCAATCAGCCAATCGCTCATCGAATACCAAAGTAAAACCCCGAGCAATCAAGGGCCATCACAGCAAAGGCCCCACCACGCTCAACCCCTCAGCCAAAGTTCCCAATGGTGGTACGTAAGGGAGCGGGCCCGACCACTAATACCT
>JAIHVJ010000270.1 GCA_022720335.1 Collinsella sp. | reverse complement strand
GGGTGCTGTTACCGAGCGGGTCTGTCTGTGCGAGGAGCTGGCGGCTGTCATCATAACGCCACAGGTGTTCCCCGCCGTTGGCATCGACCTTCTTCCACACAAGGCCGCCACGGTGGTGGTACACCGTCAGCCCACCATGGCTGTCGAGCACCTCGGTCACTCCCTCTCGGAACGTGAGCTTATGGTCGTATATGCCGCCGTCGCCCCACGTGTGTACGCAGCGCGAACCCACGCCCGTACCGTCGTACTCGAAGTACCACGCAAGGCCGTTGCGCCATGTCTCCTTCACGATGAGCCTTCCGGCATACTCGTATGTCATCACATCGCCTGCCGCGTTGCGCTGGAGGGTCATGTTGCCGTCGGCGTCGTACTCGTAGGAGGCGAGGGTAATCTCTTTCTCCGGATCTTCCGGATGCGGGCCGCATATCTCAAGGATGCGTCCATTCCTCGTGTCGTGCTCCACCCTCAGACGGCGGCCCGCACTGTCGGTAATGGAGTGCAGCAATCCCTTTTTCGTGTACTCGAAGCGGATGCCGAGGCCGTTGCAGTCGGTCACGCTCTCAAGCAGGCGCACGGAATCGTACTCCTTGCGCGTGAAGCGGTAGTAGAGGTCCTCGGCCATGTCCCACACGCAGTAGCAGCCGTCCTGTTCCAGACGGGCCTCCTTGCGCTCGGAGAGGATGAACGAGGGTTCTTCCGCTGTCGGCAGCGGGAAGGCCACCGGGATGCCGTCACTCATGCGGAGCGTCAGCGTGCCTTCTTCCGTGTCCGCGACGACGCCCATGTCGTAGGCGTGGTGCCACCCGTTGCCCAGAGGACCCCGGTAGTCGCTGCGGCTGTACCATGTGCGTTCCCATGACAGAGGTACCGGGCCGTCGAGCCAGAAGTCCTCCTCGTCGGTGAAGAACGTGCCGCTGGCCACGTCCACGGGGTGGCCAGTGACGGTACAGATGGCCTTGTGGAGCATGTTCTTGAGGGATTCGCTCTTTATCGTCTTGTTGACCTTGCTGTGCAGCTTGTCCGCCAGCTTCTTGGTCTTTTTCTTGTAGAAACGCCCGAACGCCCCCGTGCACTTGCGGGCGAGTGCCGCCATGGGGTTGAGAGGGACGGGAACCGGGCTGGTGAGTATCTGCCTGGCGGGAGGTATCGGGTTGATGACACCCGTGGGCAGGAACATGCCCGGAACCTTGTGCACGCTCGGTATGCCCACGTCGTTGCAGTCGAGGTGCAGGTGCGCGCCGCCGCCCGAGAAGGGCATCCCGTCGGCAAGCACCGTCAGGCTGCCCATGAAGGCGTGGCCGTTGTTCTTGGGTATCGCCGCTGAAGGGGCCGCCCAGCCTGCGCCCATGGGGATGTGCGGGATGCTCCGCGTGGGTGTGGATGCAACCGCGCGCGGGATGAAGCCGCCTATCTTGACGGTGGCACCCAGCATCCCGACGGCCATCGTCAGCACGGTGTGGCCCACCTCGGCGAGCTTCGCGCTGTCGGCGTCGCCCGTCTGTTCCGCTGTCGGAGGCGGGGGGATGAATGAAGAGACCGCCGCCGCGATGAAGTCCTGCGGACGAAGGAGAACCCCGACATAAGGGTGAGGCATGGGCACGACGGGGGAAGGTGGTATCGTCACGAGGTGGATGTCCACGCCGATGACCGGGTCGAGCTGCTTGGAGATGGGCAGGCAGGCCATGCCCTTCATCCCCATGGCACCCAGCACGGGGAGCATCGCGGCCTCGCTCAGGCCGTCGGCAAGGCCGCCGATGGCGGCTGCCGCCTTGACCCCCGTGTCGAGGGCATTGACGGACGGTGACACGCCGGCGTCGGAGTTCGCCTTGACGCCTTCCGAGATACCTTTGACCTGCGCGCCTACGCCGGTCTTTAGGTTGGCACTTACGCTGTCGAAATAACCTGTGTCCGCCATAGCTGTCAGTCTTTATCGTTATTTAACTCGAAAATACAAATAGGCAGATGCAACAATGGCAATCACAAT
>JAIHVJ010000269.1 GCA_022720335.1 Collinsella sp. | reverse complement strand
CGCAGGCAATCGTCGAACAGCGAGCGCGGCTCGGACAGCACCACGAGCGCCTTGCCGCTCACATGCGACAGCGGGCTCACGGTCTGGCCGTACATCACCGGCAAAAAGCGGTCGAGCTCGGGCGTAACGATGCGCGCATCTACCATCTCGAGCAGCGCCGCCAGCTTGCTGTCATCCTGGCTGGCGCGGTAGAGCGCCACATGCATGTTATGGACGGCCTCATCGTTGAGTGCCAACTCGCGGCAGGGGAAGATCTCGATGCTGTCCTCGTTGCCGATGGTTTGGCCCGTGGAGCTCACCATGCGGCGGATGCGATCGATCTCGTCGCCGAAGAACTCAATGCGCACGGGTGCCTTTTCCTGCGCGGGGAACACCTCGACGGTATCGCCGTGCACACGGAACAGACCGGGCGCGTCGGCAGCGCCGGCATTGGTGTAGCCCATGCCCACCAGACGCTGCGGCACCTCGTCAAAGGGAATCTCCTCGCCCACTGTAAAGGTCGTGGACTCCCAGTAGCGGCTCTCGACCGGTGGCACGCAGCGCAGCAGCGCGCGGGCCGAGGCGACCATGATGCAGTTGTCGCCGCGCACGATGCGCCCGAGCGCCTCGCAGCGCTGGGCCACCACGGCGTCGTCGGGCGCCTGTTCGCGCCAAGGGTAGTCCTTGCGCTCGGGAAAGCGGCACACGTGCGCCAGGCCCACATAGGCGGCCAGACTACGTGCGGCTCGATCGGCCGCATCCTCGCCACTCACGATGTAGACCGTGGGGCGCGGACGACGTGCAAACTGGGCGGCGGCCATAAGCGTTCGGCCCGACTGAGACACGGCCAGCGTCACGTCCTCGCCAGAATCGAGCCCGGCCTCGACGGTCTGCAGTGCCTCGGCAGTGTAGAGCTGCGCGGCTATACGGTGAATGAGCATGCTGTTCCTCCGGCATTGCAACGCCAAAAGCCCGCCGAGGCAAGCTCGGCGGGTCGTTCGTCAAATTCGTTGCCTGTCATGGTAGCGCATGGAGAGGACTCCGACTCAAGCGTACGCCCAGCCCCGCAACAAAAACGCCAGATAGAACTGGACTCACCGGCTTCGCCAAAATCTCCCCGTCACGTCGAACGCCGCAACCACGGAAGGCTCCCCAAGAAACGGCTATTCCTCAAAAAAGCTCGCAACGTTCAGGCGGCTCGTCCACTCACCTATGGTGTTGGCAAAACCGACGCGTGTGTACACGCCCGCAAAACGGCCGCGATACAGGTACAGGCCTTCCATATTAGAAGCGGGCGCAAAACCAAGATCATCCACAAGTCCTTTGGGCGCCTCTCCTCGATGCGGCCCATCGACCAGCGTTCCGCGCAAGCAGGGAGTCTGATACTGCTGAGCATACTCCTGCACAATCGCCCCAGCGGCCGCAGCGCGAGCAAGCACTTGGGACCATTCCTGTTCTGTGGCATCCAAACCGGCGACAACGCCAACCGCGTTGTAGCCGCCGCACGGCTTGACAACCCATCGATCCTTTTCGGCAAATCGCGACAACTGGGTGCTTTCGTCCAGGATCTCGGTATAGGGCACATGCTCCCGGACAAACGCCTGCTCCTCCGGGCTTAACAAGGACTGACCCGCCTCAGACCACAGATACGCAAAAACAGTCTTAGTCGCGCACGGCCATGTTCTAAATCCACCGACGATGCACGAAAGCCCTTCCTGGGCAGCCTCGATTAAGGCAGAACGTCCGTCGCACGGCTTATCCCACAGCTCGCCGGTCACCGCGCGCCGCCAAACGCAATCAATAGGACCAGCGGCATCGCATAGGCGCCTAACACCGCTCTCGCCTTTGCCAATCCGCAGGTCGCGCACATCCGTAAAGCGCGCGACTACGCCTCGCCGCCTCATAAGGTCGACAAAATGAGCCGCATCTTCCAAGGCGATGCTTTCCGAATAGTCGACGATTGCCACCGAAGCGGGATATATCTTTGATTGTGGCGCATAGAGCCCCTCGTC
>JAIHVJ010000268.1 GCA_022720335.1 Collinsella sp. | reverse complement strand
CCCGCGGCGCCACGGTACAGCTCCAAGATTTCGGGTGTCAACGGAGCGCCGTGCTCAATCGTGTCAACGCCGGCCTCAAGCGCGGCCTTCACGCCCTCGGTACTCTCGACATGGGCCATAACCGGAAGGCCCATATCGTGCGCCGCCTTGCATGCCGCCGCGGCAACCTCCACTGGCATACGCAGCACGCCCGGCTCGCCCACCTCGGTCGCATCGAACACGCCGCCCGTCACGAACAGCTTAATGACGTCGGCACCACGCGCATACAGGTCGCGCACCTGTTCGGCTGCCTCGGCGGGACTGTTGGCCACCTGGGCGAACAGGCCCGCACCATGGCCGCCCGGCACCGTGATGCCCGTTCCCGGCGCCACCAGGCGAGGACCCTGATACTTGCCGGCATCGATAGCATCGCGCACGGCCAGATCGGCAAACAGCGGGTCGCCCGCGCCGCGCACCGTGGTCACGCCGCTTGCTAGCTGCTGCTGGGCACTGCCTTTGAGGATGCGGCGGACGATGGTGCGGCCCACGGGATTATCGAGCTTCTTCATCAGCGCGCCCGCATCGCCGGCCGAGACAGGCTTGCCCGAGCCGCACAGGTGCACGTGCATATTGATGAGACCGGGCATGAGATACGCACCACCCAGGTCGATAACCTCGGCACCCGCGGGCGCCTGCGCCACAGCACTCGGCCCCATCCATGTGATGACACCGCGCTCAACGGCCACGGCCATATCGGGTTGCGGCTCCATATGCTCCGAGCCATCCAAGACGGTCGCATTGATAAACAACGTGGGACGATCGGCAGACGCCATATCGAGCTCCTCCCTCACGATTAACTTGAACATTTGTCCATTATCACCTAATGCAGCGACCTAAAGTCGAGCATATCGGTTAACGGAGGGACGAGAGAGATGCGAGGGCAAACGGAGACAGCGTGGCAATGCTCCGGCCGTGTCGACGAAACATCTCGATCTGCAACAGGTACGGGGGCTTTGGGTCCCTTACCGTTACAGATCAAGACATTCTTTCAACCCCGTCGGTCTATATCTCAATCTGTAACAGTTAGACCGTGTTTTGACGGCTAGATGTTACAGATTGAGACAAAGTCAGGGGCAGCAGAGCGACACCAGTAACATCCCCTACTCCCACTCCTGCTCGTAGATGTTGAGCGACTTTACGTACCGCCCCTGGGCGCCCATGATGTCGCGGACCAGGCGTAAAAAGAAGCTGATGCATGAGGTGTCGAAACCGTCCTCTAGGTCCTCCGGATGCACCGCACCAGGCCCATCGACCGCCGTGTCACTCAGGCGTGCGATGTCATACAGATAGAGTTGTCCCGCCGTCAGCCAGACATCGTCGACGCAGGCGAGGCGCACCGCAATCGCTCCGTCGCTCCAATGCTCCTTTTGCACGATATGCGGGTCGTAGACATCAAAGCGACGGTCGGTGCGCGTATCCTTCAGCACGACCATGCCAGTCGCGGGACCCTTGTCCAAAATGCCAAAGCGCGAGAAATACTGCGTGTCACGCACCTGCTTAAGTCGCCCGAGCGAAGCAGGAGAAATTGACGCCGGCGGCTCGTCCACAAACAGCTCCAACAGCGTCTTGCCGTGGTAATAGGGGCGCTCAAACAACAGCCAATCGGTAAATGCCATGTTGTAGGCCATGATTTCGTTTTGCGAAGGCTCGGTGCAATAGCTGAGCCACGGGTCGACAATGATCTCGAACTGTTCGCGTGCCGGCTCCAAAAACTGGAACTTCCGCAGCATCCAAAAATGGGCCATGTCGGCAATATCGTTGCCGACGGCTTCAGCCAGCTGCGCTCGGTCTAAAACGTGGTCAGTCACGGCATCCTCCTCAAACTGATGAACCTCAATTTGAGCTTACGAGGAGGGTGGGCAGCCACGACCAGCGCGGGCAAAATAGGCCTCCGGCTGCAAACCAGATGCTGACCAAACACTTGACGGGACACTTGACCGAATGAGCGCACCGCAAAGAAACCGCAGGTAGA
>JAIHVJ010000267.1 GCA_022720335.1 Collinsella sp. | reverse complement strand
AGGGCCTGGACCTTCTCGTCGTGCCCTCCGCCGAGCTCTCCCGCGGCCGCGGCGGCCCGCGCTGCATGAGCATGCCCTTCTGGCGCGAGGACCTCTAAGGTCTTTCAGGACCCGTACAGGTCATAATACATACATCTAGCTGCCATTAGATGTCTCCCATTGGGGCGGTGCGGGTTTTCGCACCGCCCCAATCTTGTATGAGGGACGTCAACACGATTGGATGACTGCTTTTGTAAGGAGCTTGGCCATGGACATCAAGACGATTGGCGTTGAGGAATGGCTCAACGTTTGGGAGAAAAGTGCCACGTGGGACATCGCCCAGTCGACGATCTCGTCGCTCACCATGGGCGAGCTGCGCGCGCTCGATGAGCAGGACGGCGCCACGTTCTACGAGCGCTTGGACCGCGAGAAGATGAACTACGGCTGGATCGAGGGCTCGCCGGAGTTTAAGGCCGTGGTTGCCAAGCTGTATCGTCGGGAGGTCAATCCCGACCACATTCTGCAGACCAATGGCTGCACGGGTGCGAACCTCAACGCCATCATGGCCGTGGTCGAGCCCGGCGACCACGTTATCGCCGAGTGGCCCACCTACGCGCCGCTCTACGAGATTCCGCGCACGCTGGGCGCCGAGGTCGAGTATTGGGAGCTTTGCGAGGAACTCGGCTGGAAGCCCGATATCGAGGAACTCAAGCGCTTGGTGCGCCCCAACACCAAGCTTATCTGCATAAACAACGCATCGAACCCCATCGGTACGGTGCTCGATACCGATATGCTCGGCCAGATTGCCGAGATCGCCCGTTCGGTGGGCGCCTACGTGCTGTGCGACGAGGTGTATCTGCCGCTCGAAAACACTGAGTCCTTTATGTCGATGGTCGACGTGTACGAGAGGGCCATTGTCACCAACTCGTTGTCGAAGACCTATTCGACGCCTGCGGCCCGCGTGGGCTGGGTCGTGGCCGACGAAGAGGTGTCCAACCGCATCCGTACCTATCGCGATTACACCATGATCTGCGGCGGTGTGTTCAACGACGCCTTGGCGACCTATGTGCTTGAGCACAAGGACAAGATCCTCGAGCGCAATCGCAAGATCGTGTTTGGCAACCGCGATATCGCGCAGGCTTGGATCGATACGCAGCATCGCGTTTCCTGGACGGCCCCACAGGGCGTGTCTACCTCGTTTATCCAGCTGGATATTCCCGAGGACGACGAGGAGTTCTGCAAGCGCCTGCTGTCCGAGAGGGGAGTGCTGCTGGTACCCGGCAGCCGCTTTGAGCTTCCCTGTGGCGCACGCCTGGGCTACTGCGCGAGCGAGGACGTTCTGCGCGAGGGCCTGAGGCTTTTGGGCGAGGCGCTGGCGGAGTTTGATCGCTAGGATTCCGATGATCTTCGAGGGCGTTATCTAAATTGGCCGAAGATAATCGAAAACGGACCCGTTTCCCTAGTGAAGCGGGTCCGTTTTTCTATACCGAGAAGTCAAGTTGTTACAAATGGGGCCGTAAAGCGAGCCGGTATCCGCTGGGCCTTATACTGAGTTTCCGGTGAACGGTATCAAGCGTCTGGTAAACGGTAATTTATTTACCAGAAATGAATAGGACAAACTTTTTTCTGAATAAAAATGAAAATGGTTGAGACGCGGTATGAACCGCTAATTCTATTCATAGCTTTAGTGGAAATATGCAATTTGAGGATGGTTTAACAAAGTTAAGTTCCATTTGATTTTAGGATTGAAAACGCGTTTAAGCACGTAAATACGCTTTATTAAGATGAAGTGTGCCATGCGTGAAGTATATGTGTATGCCGTTCACCCCCTATAAAAAACCGTTCGGGGGCAAGGAGGAAGTATGGGCTGATTTTGGATATAAATATGTCGTCAGCAATAACGCCTCACACGGAGGGGCGCTAACGAATCGGCCCTGACAAGGGCCCGAAAGAAAGGTAGGAGGCCATGACGAAAGGTCTGCACGTGCCTTCCGAGATCGGCAAGCTCAGGAAGGTCTGCCTGCACCGTCCCGGCGACGAG
>JAIHVJ010000266.1 GCA_022720335.1 Collinsella sp. | reverse complement strand
ACAGGATGGGCTTCATGGTGAGCAGGAACAGCCCCTTGGCGGCGGCACGCTCCTCGTCGGTCATCTCCATGGATGCGGCGCGCTTGCCCTCGTTGAGCCAGGCAAGCAGGCGCTTGGCAACCTCGAACTTGGGCATGAGCTCCTTGTCGCGCTTGGCCTCCTTCTCGAGCTTAGGCAGCTGCTTCTCGAGCGTGCCCATGTCGGCCAGGATGAGCTCGGTCATGATGGTGTCGGCATCGCCGGCGGGATCGACGAACTCGCCCGTGCGGCCCACCTCACGCATGACGTTGGGGTCCTTAAAGTAGCGCACGACCTCGCAGATGGCGTCGGTCTCGCGAATGTTGGCCAGGAACTGGTTGCCCAGGCCCTCGCCCTCGTTAGCGCCCTTCACCAGACCTGCGATGTCGACGAACTCGACCGTCGCCGGCACAATGCGACCCGGGTTAACGATGTCGGCAAGCTTTTGCAAGCGGCTATCGGGCACGTCGACGATACCCACGTTGGGGTCGATCGTGGCAAACGGGTAGTTGGCGGCAAGGCCGGTCTTTTTGGTAAGCGCGGTGAACAGCGTCGACTTGCCCACGTTGGGCAGGCCCACGATACCGATGGAAAGGGACACGACAGCTCCTTTTGGTACAGGTACTTCAAACCGTATAAGTATAGCGCCGCCGCAGCATCCGGGCGAATCCGGACACCGCGGCGGCGCAAATGAAGCAGAGATAGAGCTCGCTGACTAGTCCGCGAGCTTCTCCACCTGGTCGAGCATCTTGTCCAGCTTGGCCTTTGCCTCGGCCTTGACCTTCTCAGCTTCTTCGTGAGCCTTCGCCTTCTGGGCGGCCTTTTCCTCGGCCTCGGGGTCGACGACGACCAAGTTGGACGCATCGTGCTCAACAAGCTTGAGCGCGTGCTCGGGACACACCTTGGCACAGGCACCGCAGCCCAAACAATACGTGGACTCCAACGCAAAGCGACCGCTTCCCACCAAATCGCAGGCAAACGTGGGGCACACGTTGACGCACTCGCCGCACGACGTGCACTTGTCAAAATCGCACTCCGGCGTACTCACCTGCATGTTCTGGGCAAGCTCGGGGTGGTTTTGCAACGTCGAGAGCACCAGCTGGCGACCGTGCGTAAGCGTACGGCGACGCTTGGTCGTCGTGGTGCCGCACATGGTGTTGAGCGTGCGCTCCAACTGGGTAATCTGGTGGCGGTGGGCTTTGAGTTTCTGCGTCACCGAGGCCAGCGCCGCCGTTGCCGGGTTGAGCTTGGTCACGGTAAGGCCAGTGGTGCGGGCGATCTTTTCCATGTACTCCTTGCGCTCGTACTCGCGGCGCTTATGGCACTTGAGGCTCTTGGGATCGACCTCCAGACCCATGCCCGTGCCCGCCCACTCCTCGGCGGTAGCAATGGCCTCGCCCAGAATGTCCTCACCACCGGTGTTGCGGCATTTATCGCACACACCCAACGGCAGGTACACACTCACGTTGGGATAGTCCGCCAGTACCGAGAACCAGGTCTCGGCCGTAATATCGCCCACGCAGGCAACGACGACCTCGTTTTCGCGCGGCATGCGCTTGAGGGCGCGCGTGCAGGTGACGTAGGCGGTCTCGTGGCTCGTAGCAGCAGAGACGATATCGTCATACAGGTTTTTGGGCGCCAGGCGCGGCGAAATGATCGCCTCGGTCGGACAGGCAGCGGCGCACAGGCCGCACTTGCGACAGGAGTCGAGGATCTCGATAGCGTCTTCCTCGACCTCGATAGCGTCGACCGGGCAAACGTCCATGCACGCGGTGCAGCTGCTCTTTTCGTTTTTGCAGGTCAGGCACGGAATGGTGTTGCCACGCGGACGCTCCTTGTAGTCGGCAGGATTCCACTGCGGCGCCGACGGATCGAGCGCATCGGTCACACCGCCAAGCGGGTTTTTTAGAAAGTCGAAACCCTTGCTGATCTCGATAATGTCATCAAACAGATCGTGTTCCTGCGCCATGCGCGGCCCCTCCCTGAGCAGTGCAAACAAGCAAGAG
>JAIHVJ010000265.1 GCA_022720335.1 Collinsella sp. | reverse complement strand
GACATGAAGGAACCCCCGCTGCGCACTACGTGCGGCGGGGGTTCCTTCGTCCTGCGGAATGTCCGCGAAGGTCAGCCCTCAGATCCTGCTACGACTACGTCCTCGGATTGTGGGGCTGCATGAGGGACGTGGTTGTGGGGGCCTTTTGTCCCCGTCGCTGTTTCGCGGCGCGGCCGCGAAACCACGCGTTACTTTGGTTATGGAGGGGGCTTGGTTGTTGGTTCAGATGATCTAGAGAGATATGGGTGCAAATGAGAAATCGTTGTTGGGGTCGTCCTTTTCCATAAACTCATCGAGGCAGAATGTCATATAGATTGGAACGTACAGGATCTTGCCCTCTTCGCTAAGGTTTTCGTGGCTCAGCACAACGGCCTCGGGAATCTTGTACTCGCCCACACTCATCAGGCGATCGAGGGCCGCATGTGCTCGAACTTTCTTGCCCGATTTGACTTCGATTGGGACAACATGTCCTCGGGCGCCTTCGATTACAAAGTCGACTTCACCGACCTCACGTGTTTGGTAGTACCACGTATCTGCTCCGAGGGCAACAAGCTCCTGCGCGACCACGTTTTCATAGAGACCGCCGAGGTTGGGGGTTTTCATATCTAGATATACAGCGCGTGCCGTGCTACCGGGATATCGCGATGCGAGCATTCCTGTATCGGACTCGTATAGTTTGAAGGCGGCTGCCTTCTCTGTCCTCTTAAGAGGACTCCGGGCCTCCGTCACCTGGGGGACCATCAATCCAACGCCTGCGTTCACCAGCCATAGGAAATCCTGCTCGTATTTTTGAAGACGAGCTCCCTCGCCTAGAGACGAGACGATAAAGCGATGGGACTCCGCCTCAAGCTGAACGGGAATTTGCTCGAAAATGGAGCGAACGTTAAACGCTCGAGTCGATGCATATTTAGAGATATCGCTTTTGTACTGATCGACTAGCTGAATTTGAAGCACACGCGTTCTCACGAGCGAATAGCCCGAATCGATATAGTTCTGAACGACCTCTGGCATGCCGCCGCAAACGATATAGGCTCTATAGTTTTTGAGCATCGCCTCATGAATATAGTTTTCGACGGGACGTCTCTCGACAAGGCAGCTGCGAATGTCTGCAAGCACATTCTCGCTGATGCTGTTTGCCCAACAGAACTCTTCAAAATCCATCGGTCGCATAACAATGTGCTCGACATACCCCACCGGAAAAGAAGAGATCCCCTTAAACTCAGTCCCAAGCATAGACCCCGAGAAGACATAGCTAAAGCGTCCGTCCTCGACCAGCGCCTTCATAAGTGTAACGATCTGCGGATACTCCTGAATCTCATCGACGAAGATAAGCGTGTCTCCTTCAACAAGCGGTGCATCCGCAAGAAGGGCCACACGGTTGATGAAGTCAATGGAGTTCTTAGCGCCAACAAGTACGTCTCTTGCCTCGGCATCGAGTAGCAGATTGACCTCATAATACGAAGCGTAGTTGCTCTTTCCAAACGCGCGAATTGCATAGCTCTTGCCAATCTGACGCGCGCCAGTAACAAGCAACGCTTTATTGGATTTGTTCTTCCAGCTCAAAAGCCTGTCAGTGACCTTACGGCGTAGCATTAAAACCCCTCAATGACAAAAATTGGCAAATAGATTTGACCCTAATCATACAAAAATTGGCAGATAGATTTGACCCAAATCATACAAAAATTTGCAAATAGCAAAGCTCGCTTAGGCCTCAAAGCCAGCGAGCCAGCACGGTACTTTGCGAAAAGGCTGGCAGCGCCGTTGTTGAGGGTGGCCAGGTTGGCAGTGGCGCCGTTAGCGTTCTCGGCTGCTTGGGCGCGCAGGAGCGAAAGGGCGTCGGCAGCGTTCATGCAGAAGCCGACGGTAAAGTTCCATACTGCGAACTCGCAGTCGCTTGCCGCGGGGTGAAGCGCGATCGGCTATCCCTTATGTTGGATGAAAAGCCCCATGTTTTTGCAGGGATGCATACTCGTCAAATTAATGTATAGAATCGCGTATAGTGCGAGTAAGATATTGCGCTGTCCGTTTTGTGTTTAGCA
>JAIHVJ010000264.1 GCA_022720335.1 Collinsella sp. | reverse complement strand
CCCGACCTCTCCAAAGACGAGCTGCTCGATATGCTCAACCGGCGCGTTGAGCTGCTCGGCGGCTTTTCGCCCCGCGATCCCCGTTGGCTCGACGGCATGCTCGCCCCGCAACTCTCCCGCGTCGTCTGCACGGCGTTCGAGCAGTGCCATCCAGGCTCCAACGATGTCATCCACCTGGTCTCGATCCTCAAGCACTTTAAGTTGCTCGTCGAGGGAACAGCCGAGGAGCGCTCGGCGCAGGTCACGCGTGGTGGCGTATCTGTCGAGAGCATCTCAACACCCAGTCTACGCGCGAGCAGCGCTGTCGACGCCCCGCTTTACGTCTGCGGCGAAGCGCTCGACATCGACGCCGATTGCGGAGGCTTTAACCTTGCGTGGGCCTGGCTCTCGGGCATTCGCGCTGCAAGCAGCCTGTAGCCGCGCAGTCTATAATCAAAAACGCATTCGGGCCGTCTGGGATACCGGACGGCCTCTTTTTTGCCTCTAAGGAGACCTCGATGATCGAAATCACCCAAGTCAACGCGTCGCTCGATGAAGCCGGCGATGAAAATACCTGCCTCATTGTTGGCAAGCGACTCGCCAAGCGCATCCTACGTTGCAAGGACTCCGAGATCAAGTCCATCGAACTCCACCGCAAGTCAATCGACGCTCGCAAAAAACGAGACGTCCAGTTTATCCTGAGCTTTCGTGTTGAGCTGACTAGTCCCCACCTCGAGCGAGAAGCGGTCGACAGCGTTGCCGAGCGTGACCGCTCGCGCGTACGCGCGATAGAAGACGATGAGCCTTCATTCCCCTCCCCCGTCTCCGACGCACCTCAAGAACGCCCTGTCGTTGTCGGCGCCGGATGCGCCGGCCTTTTCGCTGCGCTCACGCTCGCCAAAGCAGGTCTTAAGCCCTTGCTTATCGAGCGCGGCGACCCGGCATTTCGCCGCTCGCAGACGATCGACCTCTTTCTAAAGGAGCGCATCCTCGACCCCGAGAGCAATATTCAGTTTGGTCTGGGCGGCGCGGGGACCTTCTCGGACGGCAAGCTCAATACGGGAACAAAAAATCCCGCCCATCGCCTTATCCTCGAAACCTTCGTCGAGGCGGGTGCGCCCCGCGATATTCTGTGGGATGCCAAGCCGCACATTGGCTCCGACATCCTTCCCAAGGTTGTCACCGCTATATCCCAGCGCATCGAGCAGCTCGGAGGTGTCGTCCGTTATCGAACGAAGCTCGTCGACATTCGCATCGACGCGTCTGGCGCCATCACCGGTATTGATGTCCAATCGTCCCAAGACGCCGCTTACGAGCCAATCGAGACAAAGCACCTCATCCTCGCCTGCGGGCATTCTGCTCGCGATATTTTTGAGCTCCTTAAGGACCACAACGTGGCCCTCGCACAAAAGACCTTTGCCATGGGCGTTCGCATCGAGCATCCGCAACGCGACATCGACAGAGCCCAATATGGAGCCTCGGCGGGACATCCAGCGCTCGGGGCGGCCCCCTACAAACTTGTTGCCCATCTTCCCAACGGCCGCAGCGTGTTCTCGTTTTGCATGTGCCCCGGCGGACAGGTTGTTGCTGCCTCTTCAGAACCGTGCCATCTGTGCGTCAACGGGGCTAGTCTCAATGCCCGCGACGGACGCAACGCAAATGCCGCCCTGCTCGTTAACGTCACGCCTGAGGACCTTCCCAACGATGACCCGCTCGCCGGCATCGAGCTCCAGCGTGCCTGCGAGGCGGCCGCCTATCGCCTGGGCGGTTCCAACTGGAACGCACCGGCACAACTCGTCGGAGATTTCCTCGCAGGACGCGCCAGCAAGGCGCCCGGAAAGGTAAAGCCCACCTATCCGCTCGGTGTGACCTGGACGGCAATTGACGAAGCCCTACCGCAGCATATCGTCGAGTCGCTCCGCCTGGGACTTCCCCTACTCGGAAAAAAGCTACGAGGCTACGACCGTCCCGATGCCGTTCTTACCGGCGTGGAGACTCGTTCGAGCTCACCGGTTACTGTCACCCGAGACCGAACGTGCCATGCCGTGTCGACCCCGGGCCTCTACCCTT
>JAIHVJ010000263.1 GCA_022720335.1 Collinsella sp. | reverse complement strand
CTTCGGCGTCGTTGAGTTCGACGGCGAGGGCAGGGCCGTGTCCATCGAGGAGAAGCCCGCGGAGCCCAAGAGCTCCTACGCCGTCACCGGCCTGTACTTCTACCCGGGCGACGTGGCCGCCAAGGCGCACGAGGTGAGGCCCTCCGCGCGCGGCGAGCTGGAGATCACCACGCTCAACCAGATGTACCTGGAGGAGGGGACGCTCTCCGTGGTGACCCTCGGCCGCGGCTACGCGTGGCTGGACACCGGCACCATGGAGTCACTCCACGAGGCGGCGGAGTTCGTCCGCGCCGTGGAGCACTCCCAGGACCTGCCGGTCTCGGTCCCCGAGGAGATCGCCTGGGAGAACGGCTGGATCACGACCGCCGAGCTGGAGGAGGCCGCGAAGGCCTACGGCAAGTCGGTCTACGGCCAGCACCTGAAGAAGGTCGCCGCCGGCGAGATCGTCAACAGCCCGCGCGAGTACTAGCGCAAGCTTGTTTTCTTTCAGGGGTCACCGTTTATCTGGTGGCCCCTTTCGTTATGATTACGTTGACCATAAAGACAATATGATTGGGAGTGGATGTGTTAAGCGTCTACTTTGGCGATATGCCAGAAGCGATTTACAACACAGCGACATATTTCAAAAACTCTTACCGGTCTTCTTGGATTACGGATCCCTATGCAGTCTCGATAATTAAAGATGTCGATCGATCGGTTGTTGTCTCCGAAAACGTCATCGAAAGCCCTGTGCTTGGATCCATCTCCCCACTCCAGCTTTCTGGTGGCGTGAAAACGCTGCTGCTTATGAGATTTGATCGTAAGCATATTTTTAACGCTTCTACCTGTGGTGACAACTGTGCCAAGTGGATTCTCGACATGGCGAAAGACCGCAAGCTCGTTGTGAATCTCTATCATTTGATGGACTTTGGCCGCGAGGATTTTAAAATCAAAGTCGTGAACAGCGGCCGAATCGTTCATAACATGGCCGAATTGATTCACGAGTCGATTCCGTATCTGTAGGTGCTGCTTATGAACGGTTCGCATCTTGTTAAGATTTCCCGCCGTAGGGGAACAAAATATACCTTCACCATTAAGCGGAATATCACTATCGTACGTGGCGATAGCGGCACGGGGAAGACGACGCTGTTCGATATGGTCGCTGACTACATGCGCATGGGCGAGCAGTCTGGCGTTTCCTTGCAATGCGATTGTCCCTGTGTTGCCCTGACCGATTATGACTGGAGAAACCAGCTTTTGTCCGTTCATGACTCGATTGTATTTGTCGATGAGGGCTTAAAAGAGATCCATTCTGATGAGTTTGCCCATCATGTGCTGTATTCCTCGAATTATTTCGTGCTGATCTCAAGGGCTGATTTCCCCAATCTTCCGTATAGCGTGGATGAGATTTACAAGATTAAGACGAGCGGAAAATACCATTCTTTCGTCCCTGTTTATCAAGATCGCGGGAATCATCGTTATGCTATTTCCCGGTCGGCGCCAAAACAGGACTTTTCTATCCTTCTATGCGAGGACAGTAAGTCTGGTTTCCAGTTCTTTGAACGGCATTTCGCTGACAGTGAGCTTACCTGCGCTTCGGCCATGACGAACAGCGCGATTTTGGGCTGGTTGGATCAGCATTCCGACGATCGCGTGTTTGTTGTCGCGGACGGAGCGGCATTTGGGTGCTATGCGGACCGCGTCCTTAAGCTGCAAGACATTCACCGCGATACTGTTACGGTTTGTCTTCCCGAGTCATTCGAGTGGCTTCTGCTGAGCTCCGGCGTAATTTCAGGGTTAGATGTTAAGGCGGTTTTGGAAACCCCAGAAGCCTTTATAAACAGTGAGAAGTTTAAAAGCTGGGAGGACTTCTTCTATAAGTACTTACGCGATAAAACTGGGAATTCGGTCTTCCGTTACGACAAAGACTGCATTCCGGAGGCGTTTTGTAGGGGAAGTAATTCTGCGAAGGTTATGGCTCTTATCGCATGCCGAAATGTCCGATAGTTTTGTTGAATAGTGTCGCGGCGTCACTTCCTGCGGCATACTAAAGAAGCTGTACATGCTTCAGATT
>JAIHVJ010000053.1 GCA_022720335.1 Collinsella sp. | reverse complement strand
CCACCCCTAGCAATAACTAGCTATTGAGCTTGTTAATGTCGTCGTCGGTGATAGTGCCCTCCTGGCCGGACGACTTATCCTCGGAGGTTGCACCCTCGCTGCTCGAATCGGAGGATGCAGACTCGCTGGATCCGGTGTCGGACGACTGCACGTCGGCGCCCGAGACCGTCTTGGTGGTGAGATCATAGGGCATCGTGCCGTACCAGACGGAGTGGACCGCCTCGAGCGTGCCATCGACCGTGATACCGTCGAGGGCATCGCTCACGGCACGGCATAGCTCATCGTTGGCCGCGAGGCCCGCGACGCCGAGCGTCGAGGGTGTCTCGAGCGCGCCGACGTAAGAGATCTGGCTCATCAGGCGCGCAAGGTAGCCGCCGGCCGTGGAATCGCAAATCACGTAGTCGATCTCGCCGGACTCGAGCGCCTCAAAGCACTCGTTGATGTTGGAGAAGGTCTTTTGGTTGGCCGTGATGCTCTGCTTGGCGAGCGCTTCCTGCGAGGCCGAGGACATCTGAACGCCCAGGGTGGACGTGCTAAGGGTATCGGTGGAAACGCTTAGCGACCCACCATCGCTAGTTTTACCGAACACGGAAGTGGCATCGTACAGGCAGGTGCCGAGCGAGCTAATGTCCCCGTCCGTGGAATCTCGCCGATAAAGATATCGGCCTTTTTGTCGCCGAGCGCGGAACCTGCCGAGGACGCATCGACAAAGGCGACCTTAAGGCCCATGCGGCTTGCGAGGGCGCGGGCGGCGTCGACCGCATATCCCGTGAGCTCGCCGTCGGCGCCCTGCATGGCCTGCGGCGCATCGGAAGTATCGAGGGCGACCGTCAGGGTTTCGGGAGTGACCAGGGCATCGTCCGACACCGCCGGCGTGACGGTCTCGTACTCGATCTGGTCGATCGTGCGAGTCGTGAACGTAGACAGCGGGTTGAACGCGCATCCGCTCAGGCCCAAAACGGCGATGACCGCTGCGGCCCCAGCACCTAACCGAGCCGCGTGCATCAAGCTACCCCTCACCATGTCCACTACCCTGCCTTCTGTGTCGTATACAATCCGTGCGTTGCGCGGAATATCAGGTTGTTCCCACCAGCTGACCTGGTATTTGACCCCACACTTGCGCACCGGGGTGTTTGCTCGGGAGGCCGCAGCCACCTTCACGACTGACCCGCTCGCCCGCGAGGCGGTATTGCCCCAAAGAAAGTAGAACGGACGGTGCGGCTTACATCTAGGACGCGCCATGATCGCGCCGCGCGCACGCGGTCGCTTACGTGGATCCCTTTGACCGCGTCTGTCTTGGACTAGGATGGACATTTCGTCCGTCCGCAACCACAGCCTGGCAGGAACGTAGCGCATTATAGCTAAGTTCAAGCTAAAGTTTAAGGTTAGGGGCGCAATCGCACCGCGAGTACAGATTTTGCAGGTCACAAGGGGTCTGGTTACACCCTTATTGAGCCCGGCGCTCCCCTACGGGAAGCGCCGGGTGCACCTGGCCCAGGACTCCCTGTGCAAAAAACGGCAAATATGAGTACTGTTACTAATTTGATAGCAGCGATTTTCCGCCTCACAGGCCGGCTTTGAGCTCATTTACGCCTGTTTGGCACTTCGATGTTCCACATTTGTTTATTATCTTTTCAATGAATACTGATTTTCGGTCCAACTTTCTTTGATTTTGCTGCCACTAATCTAGTAACAGTACTCATATTTGCCGTTTTTTGCACAGAACATATAAGCAAACCCCTATAAAGCCCTAAAATTATGCTGGCTTAAGCCCAAAACACGCTCGAAGCGTATTCAGCAGCGCGTCTTGCTTCTCCCGACGAGCCTTCACGCGGTTTTGATAGCGCTTGCCCATGCGCTGATGGATGCGCCATGCGAGCGCCTCCATCGCCTCCATGTCGCAGAGCATTTCGTTGTTGACCGTCGCAACCTCGATCCCCATAGCAATAAAGCCCGTGTTGCGCTTTTCGTCATGGATCCGCCCCGCCCGAGCCGAATGGCCCTGTTCACCGTTATATTCCAGGTCAAACTGGGCCGCTTCCTGGTAGGCATCGCAGATAGCATACGGCATGCCCGAGATCGCCTGCGCGCGGTCATTGAACTCAATCTTATAGTCAGCCTTAAAAGGGCCGCAGGCAAACCCGCCGTAGGAAAACGGAAGGGAGAACATGGCAAGCATGATGCACTCCATGGGTGAACGCAGATTTTCTGACAGGTAGGGGCACAGGCGTAGCAACCGCTTGGCATCGCTTCCCTTGCATACCGCGAGGTATTCTGTCAGCCGTTCGGGCGTCAGCACCGGCTCGACCTCAAAGTAGCCCACATCTGGCGGTTGGTCCTTGTCCTTTGCAAGTTTGTTCACAACAGGCGAGCTGTAGGGAGGCAGAAACTTACCGCGATCGCTCAGTGAAATCTTTGAGCATAGTTCCTGGGCCAGAGCGAATGCCTGAATGCAGCCAACCTCGCGTGCAACGGCAACGCAAAGGGCCTCGGGAGACAAGCTGTAAACCTCCGGCTCCACTTCCAGAATAGAGCCGGCCGGCAACCCCGCGGAACAGACGGACCAACTCACGCCAGGCATGCGGCGGCGCTGTGCCGCAGTCCCCACCAGCAGGCGCAAGTCTTCTTGCACCTCGCCGCTTTTGGCTCCGATTCGCACCAAGTCAGGAAAATAGATATCCTCGGCCGAGGGCGATGACACGTGCAGGACTCGCCGTTCTTCATCGGGATCGAGGTCTTTCCAGCTGATGTAGCCCATCTGCCGGCGCTCGGCGCGCATCATGCGCAACGCCGAGGCGCCCGTCAGGATCACGGAAGCCGCGAGCTGTTCTTTCGTCGGCTCGACGCGCTGGTTGATTTTTACCGCCACATGAACCACCTCTACCAAACGCGTGCGATAGCAAGGCCATCGACAGCCGCGGCACCGGCGCGCTTGAGTTCTGCCGAAGCCGCCGCCATCGTCGCGCCTGTGGTAATGACGTCATCGATAAGCAGCAGGCGGCGGCCCCGCACGTCCTCGACCGTCTCGTACATGCCCCGGGCGCGCTCTCGGCGCTCCTCGCGACCGAGTTCGCGCTGGTCGCCATGGCCGTACTTAACGAGGGCATCGAGCAGCGGTACACCCGACAGCTCACAAAATGGACGCGCAATGGCCTCCATATGATCAAAGCCGCGCCGCCGAAACGCCGCCGCTGTCGCAGGCACAAACACAACTGCGTCGGCAGCGGACAACACGCCGCCATAGCGATCGGGGGCCACAACTTGGGCATGCAGGGCGGTGTCGTATAGCAGCTCTGCCAGATACGGCGCCAGGCGTCGCTCGCCCGCGTCTTTGTACGCTTTAATGATGCGCGGCAGCGGATGCGTGTAGGCGGCGCACGCCAGGCAACGGTCGAGCGCTTCGGCCATCGCCGAGGACGCGCCCTCGACCGAGCACTCGGTACACAGCAGGTCTCCAAACGGGGCGCCGCATCGAGTGCAGCTATGACGCGGATCGATGAGCGCAAGCGCCGCGAGGCAGTCTTGGCAAATAAGCGCGCCGGAGCGCTCGCAGCCGGCGCATCGCGTGGGCGACAACGCCTCGAGCGCCTCGTGCGCCACGCGCTCGGCAAACGGTAGCAATTCATCCGCAAACGGCAGGGTGCCAACGCTTTGCAGGCAACCCAACGCATTCAAATGTCTCTTCACGACACAACCCTCCCTATGCAAAGGCAGAGGGAGGGTTGTTGATTCAGCGCCATGATACCCCGACGCGTTTGGGGTTAGGCAGGTTAAATCCGCTCGCGGGCGTTATTCGCCGGCAGGCGGTTGCGGCGCGGACGAGCTCGGGGTCGAGCCCTCGCCACCGTCCTGACGCGGCTTGCGGGAGCGACGACGGCGACGGCGCTTCTGGCCCTGGTCGGCCGAGCCCTCGCCGCCACGATCCTCGCGCACGTCACGCTCGTCGCGAGAGGCGCCGCGCGCGGCCTTGGCTGCCGTACCTCCACCGTCGCCGGGGCGACGGCGCGTGACCTTGACCTCGCCATCCGAAACCTGATCGGCCACGGAAGGCACCGAGGGCTTCTGCTGCGTGCCCGAAGAATGGCGACGACGCGGACGCGGCGCGCGCTCCTCATCGCCACGCGGCTTGCCGCCCTTGTCGGCAGGTGCGTCGGAACCCGAGCCGCCCTTGGGAGCAGTACCGGCCTCGCGAGCGGCTGCGGCGCGGAAGGCATCCTCGCGCTCCTCGCTCGACAGATGACGGCGACGACGGCGCGTGGGGTTCATGCCACCGCCGCGATTCTGCTGCTGGGGCTGCTGAGCCTCGCGCTCGCGGGAGGCATTCTTGCCTGCAGCTGCGGTCTCGCCGGCATCGCCCGAGCCCGCACGCTTGCGGCGGCGACGGCCACCGGAGGCCTCCTCGGCCTCGGGAGCCTCGGCCTTGCCGCGGCCCTTTCCGCGGCCGCGACCCTCGCCCTGGCTCTGACCGGCACGGGTATCGGCGTCCGCATCGCGACGGCGGCGCTTGGGCATCGTCGTCCCCGCCAGACGGTCGGCGCTCGACAGGCCATCGCCCACGTCGACGCCGTTCTCGCGGTCGAGCTCCATAAGCGCCAGGCGCATCTCGGGCGACTCGATGCGCTCGAGCACGCCGCGCGTCACGCAGTCGGGGCGGCAGTTGCAGCCCTGCTCGGCGGCCTTCTTTTTGCAGCCCTCAGAGCAGGTCATGTCGGCCAGGTTGACCTTAAAGACTTTGCCGTTCTCCAGGCGCAACACCAGCTGCTCACGCGGCGTGTCATATTCCTGGATGCGCGCCTTGCCAAGCGGCGTATCGATAAGCGTCTTCTTTTTGGGCGCGCGGCTCTTAAAGTCCTTGTACGCCTCGAACTCATAGCGCAGGCAGCACATCAGGCGGCCGCAGACGCCACTGATCTTGGATGAGTTGAGCGGCAGGTCCTGCTCTTTTGCCATGCGAATCGAGACGGGCTCAAACTGTCCGCCAAAGCGCGTACAGCAGAGCTCCTGTCCGCACTGGGCATAGCCGCCCACCAGGCGGGTCTCGTCGCGCACGCCGATCTGGCGCATGTCGACGCGGATGTGCAGCGTCGAGGACAGGTCCTTGACGAGCTGGCGAAAATCGACGCGCTCCTCGGCCGCAAAGTAGAACACGGCCTTCTCGCCGCCAAACAGGTACTCGACGCCGACCGGCTTCATCTCGAGGTCGAGCTCCTTGACCAGGCGGCGGAAGTCGACCATGGCCTCGTCGCCTTGGATGGCCAGGTCGTCGGCAAGCTGCAGGTCGATGTCGCTCGCCACGCGCAACACGGGCTTGAGCGGCTGACCGATTTCGTCGAGCGGCACCTCGAAGGGGTCGGCCGTGACCAGGCCGATCTCGGTTCCGCGCTCGGTAGAACAAATGGCATAATCGGCCTCGAGGATATCCAGATCCTGTGGGTCGAACCACAGGTCGCGCGAGGCGTAGGTAAACTTAACGGGTACGACTAACGGCATTTCAGTGCCTTCCTGATATCGAACAGCATGACCTCGATGGCCAGCTGGGGAGTAACGTTTCTGGCGATGTTGCGCTCGGCGGTCGCGACTGCCTCGAGCGCCCGGGTGGCACCCGCAACATTGGTCGCGGCGGCAAGCCGACCGATCGTGTCGCGCACGTCTTCGTTCACCACGTCGGCTGCCTCGTCCTGAAGCGTCAGCAGCACATCGCGCATGAGCGTCCGCGCGCTCGCCAGCGCTTCCATGATACCCGAACGCTCGCGCGCGTTGAGTTCGCGCTTGTTGCGGTCCTCAAGCTGCTTCAATGCTCCACGCGACAGGTAGTCGGCGTTTTGTTCGAGCACCTTTTCCTGCGTGGACTTGACCTCGGCGAGCGGCGCCTTAACGGCGACGATGAGTGACTTGGCGCGGCTGAGCACGTCGGCCTCGTCGGCGGCGATAAGCGAATCGATGGCGC
Source organism: Collinsella sp. (assembly GCA_022720335.1). Lineage (GTDB taxonomy): Bacteria > Actinomycetota > Coriobacteriia > Coriobacteriales > Coriobacteriaceae > Collinsella. Next base: position 5,508 of record JAIHVJ010000053.1, on the reverse strand, counting down.
GAACCATCTGACGGCGGGCGTCCTGGCGCTCGGCGCTCTTGAGGAACTCGATGCCACGCGTGGGGCTTCCCGCTACGGCGACGGCCATGCGGCAACGCGCAGGGTCCTGACCGGTGGCGCGGCTCACGGCCTGCGCGGCGACGGTGGGCGATACCAGCCGAAACGGCACGCACTGGCAGCGGCTCACGATGGTGGGCAACATCACGTCTGCCGAGGTGCCCAGCAGGATGAACATAACGCCCTCGGGCGGCTCCTCGAGTGTTTTGAGCAGTGCGTTGGCGGTGTTGGCGCGCAGTTGCTCGGCACGGTCGATGATGTAGACCTTGGCCTTGGCACGGATGGGCGCCAGAGGCACGTCATCGAGCAGCTCGCGGGTCTGGGCGATGAGGTAGCCCGTGGCGCTCTCGGGCGTGTAATAGTGCACGTCGGGGTGTGTATGGCGGGTGACGCGCACGCAGCTATCGCATGAGCCGCAGCCATCCTGCTCGCACAGGAAGGCTTGGGCGAGCGCCCACGCGGCGTCGAGCTTGCCCGCGCCGGGCGCGCCCAAAAACAGGTAGGCGTGCGATGCGCGACCGCTGGCGACGGCATTGGTCAAAAAGTCGCGCACGCGCTCTTGGGTGTCGAGCTTGGCCAGTAGGCTTGCCTGAGCGGGGGCCATGCTACTCGGCCTCCTGGGCAAGCGCGGCGGTGACGGCGTCCTGGGAAATGTCGAGGCCGTAGGCGCGAACCTGCTCGACCGTCTGCGCGAAGACGTCCTCGATGGACGCGGTCGCGTCGATGAGCTTTACGCGGTTTGGTTCCTCGGCGGCAATGGCGCAAAATCCCTGGTAGACGCGCTCTTGGAAGGCCATGCCTTTTGCCTCCATGCGATCTGCCGCGCCACGGGCTGCCATGCGTAACGCCGCCTGCTCGGGTGTGATGTGGTAGACGAGCGTGAGCGCCGGATGCGTACCGGCGACAGCCAGGTTGTTGGCATCGCGTACCATCTGACGGTCGAGGCCATCGGCAAACGCCTGATAGCAGGTTGTGGAATCGTAGAAGCGGTCGCACAGGACCACCTTGCCGGCAGCAAGGGCGGGAGCTATGACCTCGTGCACCAGCTGGGCACGCGCCGCCTCGTAGAGCAGCAGCTCGCAGGTGTCACCCATCGCCGTGTTGGCGGGGTCGAGCAGCAGAGCACGGATCTTTTCGCTGATGGCGGTACCGCCCGGCTCGCGCAGGCTCACAACCTGGTAGCCAGCGAGTTCGAGCGCGCGGGCAAGCAGGCGCGCCTGCGTGGACTTGCCGGCACCGTCGACGCCCTCGAGCGTGATAAAGCTATGTTGAGCGGGCTCAAAAGCCATGGGCGCAGCCCCTTCCTACAAGGCGCGTAAATGCGATTTATAGCAACCAAGCCATGATACCCCAGTGCTCGGTGCGTCCCCAATGGCTAAAGGTGCCTTTCCAAAGTTGCGGTGAAATAGGGACTGATTGAAGCTCTGAGACCGCCAAACAGTCCCTATTTCACCGCAACTTATGATGGGGAATTTTGGACGCTGGGTATAATCGTCGTATTGATTTGAAATGTGACGAAAGGAGCGGCAATGTCTCGGTATTGCGCCTCGTGCGGCAAGCTTCTTGCAGACGATGCCAAGTTCTGCACCTCGTGCGGTGCACCCGTTGAGCAAACAACTGCAAGCAATGGCCAACCCGCGTTTGAGCAGACCGGCTCCCTCGATACGCCACAAACCAAACCGGACGACTCCCTCGCCTATCGCCCCGACCCCGCTGCCGGCCCCGCAGCGGTCGAGACGACGCAGCGCATACCCGTCGCGGGCACCCCAGCCCAACAGCAACCGGCGTCTGCGTACGCGTCTGATTCACCGCAGGCCCCCGCCGCAAAAAAGAGCGCCACCAGGGCGCTTATCGCCGTTATCGTTGTGCTGGTGGCAATCATCATCGCCCTGGTCATTTTCTTTGTGATCAAGCCTTTCGACAACGCCGCTACGCAAACGACAGCCGAGGTTACCAAGCTGCACCATGATGTCGACGCCGACGACCTTAAGCCTCTCGACGACCCCAATAGCCTCTACGATGACGACGACGAGGATGGCGGCGAAGCAAGCCTCTCCGAACAGAACCTCTACCGTCGCCTGAGTGAATACTACGACCTGCTGGAAGATCTCGATAGCCAGGTCCGTGCCTGCGCAGAGACGTTTAATGGCGGTTATCTGGAAGAGGACCGTACCACCCGTCAAAATCTCGCCGACGTCGCCGAGCGCACGGAGGACACCATCGAGCAGTATTACGATATTGTCGAGGACCTGGACGTCCCCATGAGCTCCAAGAACTACAGCTCTTGGAAAGACATCGTTGCCCTGTATGACGACCTGGACAACCGCATCGATGCGATCTGCGATGCCTGGGAGATCAGCCTAAAGTACGCAAAGCCCGCGGACCATAAGAATGAGATCGTGGCGCCGCTGTCGCGCGACAACGTGGCGGGCACCAATGACAATAAGTACCGCCTAGACTTTGAGGAGCGCTATCCCGGCGCCAAACCCGTCGAAGTGAACTAACGCCTTGTCGTTTCCGAGCCGGCAGTTAGGGACGTTCCTAAACTGCCGGCAGAAAAAGGAACGTCCCCAACTGCCGGTCAAAAAACGAGCGAGGATCATGGGACCCTCGCTCGTTTTTGTTTTGGGCTATGTTTCGGCTGCGCCGCTACTTGTCGGCGGCCGCCTTCTTGGTGGTCGTCTTTTTCGCGGCAGTCCTCTTGGCAGTCGACTTCTTGGCGGTCGAAGTCTTCTTTGCTGCCGTGGTTTTCTTCGCCGTGGTCGCCTTGGTCGCAGTCTTGCGGCCGCGAGCGGGCTTCTTCTCCTTGGTCGGGCAGTCCATGTTGACGCAGGTGCGCCAGGGACCGCGCGCCGTGTTGACCACCACGATGGGAGCACCGCACTCGGGACAGGTCTCACCCGTCGCCTCGAGCTTGCCACGCGCCGGCAGCGGATAGCTCACGCCGCAATCGTCATAGTTGGTGCAGCGGATAAAGCGCTTACCGCTCTTCTCGCTCTTGTGCGCGATCAGGTCGCCATGGCGTCCGGCCTCGGCACACACCTTGCACTCACCCACCTTAAGGTCAGGCTCGTAGTTGGTGGGGCACGTGGGGTTCACGCAAATCTCGAAGGCCTTCTGGCGGAACGGCTGGCACTTAATGCGCGGCGCACCGCACTCGGGGCACACAGCGGCCTCACCCTCGAGCGGGCTTACCTTGACGCCACTCGGCACCGGATAGGTCACGTCGCAGTCGGGCCATCCCATGCAGCCGATAAAGCTGCCGCGGGTCTTGGCGCTCGTCTTCATAACCAAGTCCTTGCCGCACTTGGGGCAGGCGCCCACGCGCGCATCGGCCGTGACGGCGTCGCTGATAGCGTCGCCCAGTTCCTGCGTATGCTTGAGCAGCTCGTCGAGCACACCGGCCAGCAGCGCACGCGAGTGCGTCACGACATGCTCTTCGGTGTCCTCGCCGCGCTCCACGCGGGTCATGTCGCCGTCGAGTTCGCTGGTCATATCGGGGCTCGTGATGCGCGGGGCAAACTGCGACAGCGCATCGATAATGGCGATACCCAGCTGACTCGGCTCCACGGGATCGTTTTTGAGGTAGCGCACGGCGTACAGGCGCTCGATGATGCTCGCGCGCGTGGACTTGGTGCCCAGGCCGCGCTTTTCCATCTCCTGCACGAGCTTGCCCTGGCTGTAGCGCGCGGGCGGCTCGGTCTGCTTGGCCTCGAGCTTAATGTCGAACACGTCGACCGTATCGCCCTGCTCCAGCGGCGGCATCTGCTCGTCGCGCTTGAGTCCATACGGATACGCCTCGCGGAAACCCGGGGTCACGAGCACATCGCCCGAAGCCACGAACGGCTCGCCGTTCACATCGAGCTCGAGCTTGGTGTTCTCGATGGTCGCGGGACCCATAAGCGTCGCCAGGAAGCGGCGGGCGATGAGGTCGTAGAGCTTGCGCTGGCCGCCATCGAGCGTGGACGGATCGCCCTCGCCCGTGGGATAGATAGGCGGGTGGTCGGTGGTCTCGACTTTGCCCCGCGTGGGCTTCATGGGGCCGGCGAGTACCTTTTTGCACACGGGCGCCAGCGCCGGGTTGATCTTTGCCAGGTCGCTCACCACGGCGCCCAGATCGAGCGTCGCAGGGTACACGGTGTTGTCGACACGCGGATAGCTGATGAGGCCCGCCATGTAGAGGGACTCGGCGATGCGCATGGTACGCGCAGGCGAGATGCCCTCGGCTGCGGCGGCAGCCTGCAGCGAAGTGGTCGCAAACGGCGTGGGCGGCTGCTGCTTGCGCGAACGCTTGGTCACCGCGGCGACGGTTGCCGTCGCAACGCCGTCAACATGGCCGTACGCCGTCTCGGCAGCATCCTTGTCGGTAAAGCGCGCCGTCTTGTGCGCAATCTTAAAGCGGTCGTCCTCGGCAGCACCCTGCGCGGCACCCATGCCGCGAATCTGCCAATAGTCCTCGGGCACGAACGCCATGCGCTCGCGCTCGCGCTCGACCACCAGGGCAAGCGTCGGCGTCTGCACACGGCCGGCAGAGCGCACGTTACCAAAGCCGCCAAACTTGGCGAGCGTCAGGTAGCGCGTGAGCACCGCACCCCAAATGAGGTCGATGTGCTGACGGCTCTCGCCGGCGTCGGCCAGGTTCTGGTCGAGCGAGACAAGGTTATCGAAGGCCTGCGTGATCTCGGCCTTGGTAAACGAAGAATACTGGGCGCGGGCGACCGGCAAGTCGGGCGCCACCTCGCGCACCTTGTTGAGGGCGTCCGAACCGATCAGCTCGCCCTCGCGATCGAAGTCCGTGGCAATGATGACGCTGTCGGACTTTTTGGCGAGGTTCTTAAGCGAGCGAATGAGCTCTTTCTCAGCCGGCAACTTAATGACGGGCGCCCAGGTGAGGTAAGGCAGACTCTCGAGCTTCCAGCCCTTAATGGAGATGCCATCGGCAAGGAACGGCTTACGCTTGGTGTCGTAAGGCGGACGCGCCAGGCCATCGGGCATGTCGGCCGGCAGTATCTCGCCGTCCTCGGTGACCGAATACCAGCCCAGCTTTTTATCGAACAGCACGCTGTCGCAAAAATCAGGCGCAAGGATGTGACCGGCAAGGCCGATCGTCACGCACTCCTCGCCCTTCCACTCAAAGCGGTAGATGGCGGTGTTGTACACCTTGTCCTTTTTGGGCTTACCCGTGGACAGACGCTCGGCGATCTGACGCGCGGCGTCGTTTTTCTCGGCGATGATGAGCTTCAAAAGAGGCTCCTATCTCGTATCTCTGCGGCTACGCCCGCCCGTATGGCGGCCGACTTACGCCCTTGCTTGCTCAATCTGCCCGATGAGCCAATCGCACCAGGCATCCATGCCCTCGCCCTTGCGCGCGCTCACGGCAAACCGCGGCGCCTGCGGATTGAGGTCATCGAGTGTCTTAGTATACCTATCCATGTCAAAATCGAAAGCCGG
>JAIHVJ010000052.1 GCA_022720335.1 Collinsella sp. | reverse complement strand
CTCTAGCCGGCAGATAGGGACGTTTCTTTTCTGCCGGCACTTGGGGACACTCCTCGGCGCGCCAGAGCCAGTCGCCCGGGGATGGAGGGGCCATTTTGGCCCTTGGCGGTCAGTCGGGGCGAAACTAGAAGATCTTTCCGATTCGCGGCTGTTCATGCTTGTAGAGCATCTAAAACAATAGGATGTTATTCTGGAATATGCCGGGTGCGTGAACTTGCCTGTCTTAGCCTTAATAAGGTATAGGGGAGTTTGGCTCAGGGGTTCCGTCTTGTTCTTCAGCGCAGTATTGTGGGACAGATTTGCTGAGATTGGCGCCTTACACCGCAGAGCGCACGGAAGGCTCTCGATTTGTGTTCTGGCCCCAGAATACAGGGCCTGATACTTACCAACTGTGGCATGGATGTAACATCTGTAGAAATCAACCCTTTTGTTGTCGACCTTTGTAAGAAAAACACTGCCATCAACTCTTTGGATGACGAAACTAGGGTGCTTGAGGGGAGCCTTTACTCCCCTCTGAGAGATGACTCATGTTTTTCGCTTGTCGTTGTGAATCCTCCGTTACTGCCGATTCCGGATGAGATTCCTTATCCCTTCGTTTGAGATGGAGGACAATCGGGTCTGGATAAAACACTTCGTATTCTTAAGGGTGGCGATACGCATTTAGAGAAAAACGGTAAATACTGCTAATAGGGGTGACGACGATGGTGCAGGGGCGACCCGCGATGCTCTCATCAATACGTCGGATACTTGGGAAATCAGGTCTAGATGCATGTATGATGATGCTGTGTGGCTATTCAATTAATCCGCGTTCCGAATGGGTGCAGGGTATAGCTGCGACATCGTATGCTTTTGACCCGGCGCGATACTCAGATATTTCTGAGGCGGTTGACGAAGTTTATACGCACTATGCCGCGCAAGGCGTTTCGGAAGTTTGCACATCTACGTTACGGGCTTAGGTTTCTTCAAGCGAGCAGGCCGGTTGCGTTATTTCGAGCGATTTTTCTAGTCTAGACGACAAAAGGCAAAGGATTTGATGGGTATAAAACGCGGACGTTTGTGGGCGGATGCTCAAATCTATTGTGGCAATCGGGCGGTTGAAAAAGATATTTCAACCGCCCGATTGCCAGGTTCGTCGGAGGAGATGTCCGATTCCGACTCTCTTGTAGGAAGAGCTTGAGATCGTATTGGCCCAAGGCAATCTTAAAGCAGTCTCATTGGCAAATCTTCGCTCCTGTTGTGTTGAGGTGTAAGGTATCAGTGATTGATGTTTTGTGGCGGGTAGATTGGGGCCTTCCTTGATTCGATGCGTTCTCTCGAGGTTCATCAGAGCAAAAGGGGCTTTCGTCTTCATTGCTATCACGGTGATTGGAACCGCTCTCTCCTATGCCATGCCATACGTGAACGGGAAATTCTTAGATTTTCTTCTCGGTAACCGCAGCGAAAGAGACGCCGTACTCTTCGCGCTCCTGGTTGCGTCAATAGGAGTTTTCTCCACCCTCTTTACTTATTTTGCAGGAACACTTTCCATTCGCATAACCACGAGACTTTCCTTTGATCTTCTCAGGGAGGCCGTCTTGCGTTTTGAAAGAGACGATTACTTGGTGAGTCGGACCATCGATCCAGCCTATACAACGCAACGGATTATTTCCGACTCCAGCGTGGTCTCATCCTTCGTTTTGGCGAATTTTATCAGTGCGCCGCTGTCCATTGTAGCCATTCCCATCGTATTGCTTATCATATGGTCAATTGATTCAACTCTCGCGGTGTTTTCCATCATTCTCCTCATCGTGTATTTCTGTGTAATTACTGGGTTGAGGAAACTTTTGTATAGGGTCACGTATGAGAAGAAAGAGGCGGACAGCGCCTTTTACGCCGCAATTGCATCGCAGCTTAATCAGATTCTCAACATTCAACTGACATCTTCGTACGGCAAGAGCGAACAAGCGTTCGACGCTGGGTTTAAGAGCTATTTTCCCAAAGTTTTGCGCTCCGGAAAGCTATCATATTCTCTGACATCGCTCGATGGTCTTTTCGCAGCGTTGTTTCAAGCGGTGATACTTGTTGTTTCCGGAGTACGAATCATTAACGGAACTATGTCAATAGGCGAGTACACTATCATCGGTACATACTTCGCGGTTCTCTTTAAGACTTTGAAAAGTATGATGTCATTGTTCAAATCCTATCAAGATGCCAAAGCATCATGGGATAGGACGGCTATCGCGACGAGAGAAAAGGAGAGATCGGGGTGGAATCGGACCGATTTAGCTAAACTCGATGAAATAAATGACATTTCGGTATCTGATTTGGAATTCTCGGTTGCCCTTCCAGACGGATCTGTCCGAGAGGTCCTCGGCGGGTTTTCTTTCAAGTTTTCCGGTCCTGGTACATATTGCATAGTTGGGGAAAACGGAAGAGGCAAGACGTCACTTCTTTACTTGATGCTCGGGCTATACTCATCGAAAGGCAAAGTAAAATACAACGGCGTGCCAATCGAAGAATGCGACTTGGATTACATACGTGCGAGAGAGATATCGTGCTGCCCACAGTCGTGCTTCGCGCCGGACGAAACGGTGAAAGAGCTGTTAGAGTATTTCGACACGCCCTTTTCTTCCTATCACCGGGGTGTAGATGGCCTACTTTCGCTGGAAAACAGCGTGAAGGAGTTGCTCGGGAAACGTTGCTCCGCGCTTTCGGGCGGTGAGCTGCGCCGAGTGTACTTATGGTCGGCGATTTCACGCAAGTCGTCAGTTTTGGTACTCGACGAGCCCACGACTGGGTTAGACGCTGTAAGCCGCGCCGAGCTTGCGGCCTATGTTAAGCGCAACAAGCAAAGCCAGCTGATCATCGTTGTCTCTCACGATGACGAGATGGTCGGCGCGGTAGAAGGGGTAGTGGATTTAGGCAGCATGTACCAGGGTAAATGATGACAAGTGTAGTGCTACCCAACTGGCAGAGATAACAAAAAGGCGATGCAGATGCACGTAGCATTCAGGCGGTTCGGACTCGGTGCCTTCACGCCATCGCAACGCTTTCAGATATAGTTCTCGTTCTCTTACTAAAGGAAACTTTAGTCTACGTCATCTTGTCGAGACAGAGGTGAAGCGAAGTGTTGTCGCGACGTATCTTATTCCAGGTGGCTCAGTATCAGCGTGAGAATCGCACCAAAGTGTACTTACGATTCTCGTGTCCCACGGACAACATGAGCTGAGCATTGAGGTTCCACCCTTTGCTGCAACTACACGGGGTTGGACGGCAATGAATATGCCGGGCCGCATACCACGCGCAGCGGGGGTCCATGTCCCAGTATGTTGCCTACAGCAGCCTCGATGTCCGCGCACACATCATCTCTGCCTTCGCGTTCAATCCATTTGCCGGAGAGTGCGAGGGTTGCCAGGCCGTAGAATTCGAGCCGAACAAATGAAATGCGGTATCAGCGCATAGGATTAAACTGACGATTGCTTTGCACTGAGAATACGCTTGGAAAGCCGCTATGGGTGGCGGCCCGGGTTAAATAGAGAAGCCCGTCCGATCACTTTCATGTGGCGAACGGTCGGGCTTCTTATTCCACTTGCCAATGCTCGGCTCATATTGGAAGAAAGCTACGCTAATGTTTGCGTGACACTCCTATTTTCTCCGAAGAAAGAGTCGGATAATGAAGAATAGAATTAAAAAAGGTGCCAGATATAACGCAAATATAAAGGCTAATCCAACGAGACCTTGCAATAATGGCATAACTCCTCCCAGACACGAGATTTTGGTATTTGTTCCCATCTTATTCTGAATTGGACCAAATAGTTCCTAGCCACAAAACTACTCGTCAACTGGATCGCACCAATCTGCTGGCAAAACACAGCTTGATTCTTTATCGACATAGCACCAATCCGCAACAGGGCACTCGGCGATGTCGTAAAAATTGCATATATCAACTCCAAGACAACAAGGCTCAACGGGAGGATGTTCATTTGAACCAACAGGATGGATATGCTTCATAACAGCTCCTCACCTTAATCCAATTAGAGACTACGTTTGATCAATGCCACAGTGATCTACAACGCAGATGCTGCCGCCATCCATGTCATAGTCGCAGTAATCGTATGCACCACAGCCATCTGCTTTATCATAAACAGTACAGATGTCAGTAATGCCCAAGAGGCAGTCAAAAGACATCGGCTTCACGCCTGCCTCGTCGCCACTTCCTGGATTAATCGGATGAATATGCTTCACGACTACCTCCCTTTGAGTGCAGAAAAACCTCAATATTGTGTATAACAAACCAAGATGTCTAGTTCACCATATTTCTAGAATGGTTTCGGCGAACGTAGCAATAAGCTTCGCAGACGGTAATCAGAAGAACGAACACCTCCACAATGGTGACAGCAATGCGCTGAACCGCTTATTCCGATACAGTAGCTTCTCGTTGATTTTTCTCCTGCGAAGATGAGTGGCGGGAAATAAGGTCAAAAGCCATCTCGTAGCACATTTTTCTATATTCACATGATGCAGGGTGTAGACTCTTGGGCAAGTAGCCGTGCTCGTCTGCAGCCTCCCAGCTACAGCCCCCACCACAGAAAGACCGAGCCCAACAGTCCGTACAGTCAATTCTTTTTTCGACACCCTGACTCCAGTTTTCAATATACCTAGTTTCGTCAATTCCGGTGACGATGTTGCCCATTTTGAATCGCATCATCCCGACAAACCTGTGACAGGGGTATACGTCCCCTTCGGGAGTCACGGAAATAAAACGCCTGCCAGCCCCGCATCCGACAAAGGCGATCCTGTTGCTCATAATCAAATCAACTGCAGTTTTCAATGTTCTAAACAAGGGCTTTTCCCCTTGATCAATCTGTTTGAGATATTGATCCGCCAAATCTATTAGGCCCGCCCTGATTTTGTTTAATGAGTGTTCGTCGAGTTTGATATTCTCATCGAATGAGCTCACGGGCGAGAAGTAAATCCTTCTGAAGCCCATCTCTTTAAACTGAAGATAGTCTTCAACAAGGTTACAGTTATTATTTGTTAAGGTCGCTCTTGCGCCGAAGGGGAACGACTCGGAAAAACGACGAACGTTTTTGTCGATATCGGAGAAAGAGCCGCCTCCCGTATTATACGGGCGCGATGCATCGTGCTTGCATCCTGTACCATCGAGACTAATCAGAACAGAAAACCCGTGCTCCTTGAAAGAATTCACAGCAGTGTCATTCAAAAGCGTTCCGTTGGTCGTAATAGAATAGGTAAAGTTTCTATTGGGGTATATTCTTTTTGAATAGTCGACCGTTTTCCATATCAGCGGCTCGTTAATCATGGGTTCCCCACCAAAAAAGACGATCGCAAGCGTTTCGTTTTCCGATGAACTTGCGACGAGGTAGTCGACCGCCTTGAAGGCTATCTCGTCTGTCATCAGCAGAGGAGACGTTCCATAATCTCCTTTACCGGCAAAACAGTAACTACAACCAAGGTTGCATGCATGTGAAACGTGGAGTTCGATGGATCTAAGTTTTCGAGGCGTGTCTTTTGTTAAGAAAGTCCGCTCAGACAATCGTTGATACTCATCAATGTCGTCTTCAAGTTCTGCTATGGTCGTTTGGTCGTAGCCTTTCGCAGCAAGTGACTTTGTTAGCAACTTCGAGTTGACCGTTCTTCCCGATGCTTCAAATATGCGAAGCGCATCTTCTGATGCTTGGTCAACCTGAAAGCAATTGCGAGTGACCTCATCGAAGCAGTAACGACGATCACTTACTGAGAAAAAATGCATACGTTCCTCAATTTCATGCTGGACTGGCACTAACCTTGTTTATTGTTGCGCAGCTATAAAAAACCACCAGCGGGGATTCGGTGTGCGGCCCAATCGGACTCCCAAAAGGTTCTATTTGAGACTGGCAAGCTTTGTGTTGTTGGCACTTCGACAGCGCTCTTTATTCCAACATGGAGCCTCGCAGTTTGAGTCGACTTGCCTCTGGAAGGTCCGATCTTAACTTGATTTAGGATGAAAACAGATTACAGGCGCGCTCCTCTAGAAAGAAAGGAAACCAATCGCCGCCTTTCACCAGGAAAGTTTTTATAGCCCACCTCGAGCAAAATGAAAGATGCGAGAGCGATTGGGGGACAACGCGAATCTCCCCTTTTGGGTGGGAGCGAGCCTTCAGCCACCGGCGAACGACTCGCCCTGGTCAGAATCTGGAAGTGGTGCCGGGCCGCTTGGGCCTCCCCGGTGACTTCGTGGGGCTTACCTGCCTGACGTCGAGGAGTACATCCGCAAGATTCGTTCCCTATGCCGTTTGCTCTCACGCCCGCCTTAGTTCCAAGTCGGGCGAGCCGCCGCGCTCATGCGACCCGTGGCGGCGACACGTCGACGCCGCGCTCGCTGAGCACATCTTCGGTCGCGGGCGAGCACGAGGTCGCGCCGGCGCATCCGCTGGGACTGCTGTGCGTGCAAAACGGCTACGCGGTGAGCGTCCCGCGCTGGATTCAGCCGAGTGAGGAAGACGTTGAGATCGGCGCGCTGGCAACGGGGGAGGGCGGCATCACCGACGACGTCTCGGCCCGCCATGCCCATATCTGGTGCGACGAGTCTGGCGCATGGTTTGTCGAGGACCTGTCGTCCACTAACGGCACCGTGGTGGTAAACGGGGCCACGAGTGTGTGTATTCAAGTAGAGCCCGGCCGCTCCGCCCAGCTCAACCCCGGCGACGAGCTCAAACTCGGCGAATCCACCACCTGCGCCATCCTGCTCGGCGCCCTCTAGCCGGCAGTTAGGGACGTTCCTTTTCTGCCGGTACTTGGGGACACTCCTTGGCGCGTCAGAGCCAGTCGTCCGGGGATGGAGGGACCATTCTGGCCTTTGGCGGTCACCCGAGGTAAACCTTTACCGCCCGCCTATATTTGTCGAAATTACACTTAACGGCGGGGTACAATAAACCCGCATGCGGATTTCCGTTGCGGGCGCTTCCCATCGCCGGGGCGTGCCCGGGAGCATCCGGCATGCGGCCTTTGCGGCGCTCGGTCATGTGCAAGACGGGCGGTCGGGTCTGTGGGGCGCATCAGCTGCCCCTCGCCTCGGCATGTCTTCTCTCCACGCCACGTACCTGCTGCTGAGCCTGCCTGCCAGATGATTGGAAGCAACAGCGTAAATCCCATCACGCCAACATCCCGGCGATCGCCGGGGCCTGTATACCTATATGAGAGGAGAGGGGTATATGGCGCGTAAGTTTAAGTCTATGGACGGCAACGAGGCGGCCGCATATGTTTCGTATGCGTACACCGAGGTAGCGGGAATCTATCCCATTACGCCGTCCAGCCCGATGGCCGACCATGTCGACCAGTGGGCGGCCCAGGGTCGCAAGAACATCTTCGGCACCCCGGTCAAGGTCGTCGAGATGGAGTCCGAGGCAGGTGCAGCCGGTACCGTTCACGGTTCGCTGGGCGCCGGTGCTCTGACCACCACTTACACGGCTTCTCAGGGTTTGCTCCTGATGATCCCGAACATGTACAAGATCGCGGGCGAGCAGCTCCCGGGCGTCTTCCACGTCTCCGCGCGTTGCGTCGCTTCCCACGCCCTGAACATTTTTGGCGATCACTCCGACGTCATGGCTTGTCGTCAGACCGGCTTCGCCATGCTCGCCGAGGGCAACGTCCAGGAGGTCATGGACCTCTCGCCGGTGGCTCACCTTGCCGCCATCGAGGGTAAGACCCCGTTCCTTAACTTCTTCGACGGCTTCCGCACCAGCCACGAGATCCAGAAGGTCGCCATGTGGGACTACAAGGATCTGGCCGAGATGTGCGACATGGACGCCGTCCAGGCTTTCCGCGATCACGCGCTCAACCCTGAGCACCCGCACACCCGCGGTAGCCACGAGAACGGCGATATCTTCTTCCAGAACCGTGAGGCCTGCAACAAGGTCTACGACGAGCTTCCCGCCGTCGTCGAGGGCTACATGAAGAAGATCAACGAGAAGCTCGGCACCGATTACGGCCTGTTCAACTACTACGGCGCTCCCGATGCCGATCGCGTCGTCGTGTGCATGGGCTCCTTCTGCGACGTGCTCGAGGAAGTCATCGACTACCTCAACGCTCACGGCGAGAAGGTCGGCCTGGTCAAGGTCCGTCTGTTCCGTCCGTTCTCCATCAAGCACTTCGTCGACGTTCTCCCCGAGACCGTCCAGAAGATCGCCGTCATGGACCGCACCAAGGAGCCGGGTTCCATCGGCGAGCCGCTCTACCAGGACGTCGTCTCCGCTCTCTACGAGGCCGGCAAGACGGGCATCAAGGTCGTTGGCGGCCGTTACGGCCTGGGCAGCAAGGACACGCCTCCCGCGTCCGCGTTCGCTGTCTTCGAGGAGCTCAAGAAGGACGAGCCCAAGCGCGAGTTCACCATCGGCATTGTCGATGACGTGACCAACCTGAGCCTGCCCGAGGCTGAGGATGCGCCCAACACCGCAGCCCCCGGCACCATCGAGTGCAAGTTCTGGGGTCTGGGTGGCGACGGTACCGTCGGCGCCAACAAGAACTCGATCAAGATCATCGGCGACCACACCGACAAGTACGTCCAGGCCTACTTCCAGTACGACTCCAAGAAGACCGGCGGCGTCACCGTCTCGCACCTGCGCTTTGGTGATTCCCCGATTCGCTCGCCGTACTACGTGACCAAGGCCGACTTTGTCGCCTGCCATAACCCCAGCTACATCGTTAAGGGCTTCAAGATGGTCCGCGACGTCAAGCCGGGCGGCACCTTCCTGGTCAACTGCCAGTGGAGCGACGAGGAGTTCGCCGAGCACATGCCCGCCGTGGCCAAGCGCTACATCGCGAACAACAACGTCAACGTCTACCTGATCGACGCTATCGACCTGGCCGCTAAGGTTGGCATGGGCAAGCGCACCAACACGGTGCTCCAGTCCGCCTTCTTCGCGCTGGCCAAGGTCCTGCCCGCCGAGGACGCCCTGCAGTACATGAAGGACGCGGCCACCAAGTCCTACATGAAGAAGGGCCAGGCCATCGTCGACGCCAACCATAAGGCTATCGATGCCGGCGCTACCGCCTTCCGTAAGTTCGAGGTTCCGGCCGACTGGGCTACCGCCGAGGATGCCGCTCCCGTCGAGCTCTCCGAGGAGACCAAGTCCTCCATCGCCCAGCAGGTCAAGAACCTGCTCGAGCCCATCGATCGCATGGATGGCGACAGCCTGCCCGTTTCCGCCTTCGTCGGTTGCGCCGACGGCCAGTTTGAGCTGGGCGCCTCCGCATACGAGAAGCGCGGCGTCGCCGTGGTCGTTCCTCACTGGGACGAGACCAAGTGCATCCAGTGCAACCAGTGCGCCTATGTGTGCCCGCATGCCACCATCCGTCCGTTTGCGATGACCGAGGACGAGGCTGCCGCCGCGCCCGAGGCTACCCGCACGCTCGACGCCATGGGCCCCAAGGCCAAGGGCATGAAGTTCACTATGGCTGTGTCCCCGCTCGACTGCATGGGTTGCACCAACTGCGTCAAGGTCTGCCCCAAGGGCGCCCTCGAGATGGTTCCCACCGAGCAGGAGATGGACCAGCAGCCCGTTTGGGACTACATGGTCGAGAACGTCTCCGAGAAGAAGGAGCTCATCGCGGCCAACGTCAAGGGCAGCCAGTTTAAGCAGCCCTACCTGGAGTTCTCCGGCTCCTGCGCCGGCTGTGCCGAGACCGCCTATGCACGTCTGGTGACCCAGGTCGCCGGCGACCGCATGTTCATTTCCAACGCCACCGGCTGCTCCTCCATTTGGGGCAACCCCGCTGCCACCGCTCCTTACTGCAAGGACAAGGACGGTCACGGCCCGGCGTGGAACAACTCCCTGTTCGAGGACAATGCCGAGCACGGTCTGGGCATGGCCGTCGGTTACGAGGCCGTCCAGAAGAAGCTGATCGCCGCTACCCAGGACATCATCGCTGCCGATGGTCCGTCCGATGAGCTCAAGGCCGCCGGCCAGGCTTGGATTGACTCCGTCAACGACGCCGAGGCCTCCAAGACCGCTGCTGCTGCCTACGTTGCCGAGCTCGAGAAGTGCGGCTGCGACGCTTCCAAGGCGATCCTCGCCGACAAGGCTTACCTCACCAAGAAGTCCTTCTGGATCTTCGGCGGCGACGGTTGGGCCTACGACATCGGCTTCGGTGGCTTGGACCACGTCCTGGCTTCCGGCCACAACGTCAACGTCTTCGTCTTCGACACCGAGGTCTACTCCAACACGGGTGGTCAGGCCTCCAAGGCCTCGAACCTGGGCCAGGTCGCTCAGTTCGCCGCTGCCGGTAAGGTGACCAAGAAGAAGTCCCTGGCCGAGATTGCCATGAGCTACGGCTACGTCTACGTGGCGCAGGTCGCCATGGGCGCCAACCCGGCTCAGACCCTCAAGGCCATCCACGAGGCCGAGGCCTACGACGGTCCGTCCCTCATCATCGGCTACAGCCCCTGCGAGATGCACTCCATCAAGAAGGGTGGCATGCAGAACTGCCAGGCCGAGATGAAGAAGGCTGTCGAGTGCGGTTACTGGAACCTCTTCCGCTTCAACCCCGAGGCTGCTGCCGGCAAGAA
The DNA here is from genome assembly GCA_022720335.1 of Collinsella sp. Classification (GTDB taxonomy): domain Bacteria; phylum Actinomycetota; class Coriobacteriia; order Coriobacteriales; family Coriobacteriaceae; genus Collinsella. The sequence goes on along the minus strand of JAIHVJ010000052.1, from coordinate 268 downwards.
GTTCTCGCTCGATTCCAAGGAGCCCGCGGGCGGTTATCAGGAGTTCCTGATGAACGAGGCCCGTTACGCTTCGCTGACGCGTTCCTTCCCCGAGCGCGCCGAGGAGCTCTTCAAGGAGAATGAGCAGGCCGCTATGGACCGCTATCAGCACCTGCTGAAGCTCAAGACGGTGTACAACGAGGCCTAAGTCTCCCACCGCAGGATCTGAGGGCTGACCTTCGCGGACGTCCTCGGACATGAAGGAACCCCCGCTGCGCACTACGTGCGG
>JAIHVJ010000262.1 GCA_022720335.1 Collinsella sp. | reverse complement strand
GGCAACCTATAAGGTGCGTTTTGGCGGGCACGCGACCGAGTTGTATCTGGAGGACCAGACGCGCGACCGGGCGGACGGCTCGCAGGCGCACGTGATGCGTTGGTGGGTCTGGGCCTTTGATCGAACGCTTGAGGGCGAGCGCCGTAGGTAAGGACGTGCGGCATTCGGGTACAATGGCAGGAATCTTGTCACCTACGGCGCTGTCTTGCGTTTTTTGAAAGGACGAAGTATGAACGATATCCAGGGCTATCAGAACGGCCCCATCGAGACCGGTGCAAGTCGCGCCAAGGAGATGTCGCCGCGCGCGTACAATCTTGCCATGTCTGCCCTCATCTTCTTGGGCTTTTGCGCCATGGGCGCCGGTGCTTACTTTACGAGCACCATGGCGTTTGCCCGTATGATGATGAGCGGGGCCGCCCTGCCACTGGTCTTTGGCTCGTTTATCCTGACTATTGTCGGCATCGTCATGATGTCGGCTGCTGCGGGCAAGCAGTCCGTGGGTCTGTCGCTCGTGGGTTACGTGATCTTTGCGAGCACCTTTGGCCTGACCGCGTCGTTTGGCCTTGCCAACTACGACCTGCCCACTATCAACACCGCCTTTATCGCCACCGCTGCTATCACCTTTGTCTTCGGTGCGCTGGGCGTGACCTTCCCCAAGTTCTTCCAGCGTGTGTACGGCATCGGCTTTGGCATCCTGCTTGCCACGATTCTGGTCGAGATCGTGCTGATGTTCATGGGCGTCTCGCAGTCCATCACCGATCTGATCGTGATCGTGGTGTTCGCCGGGTTTATTGGTTACGACACCTATGTTGCCACGACGGTGCCGCCCACGCTGCCCAATGCGGTGCTCATGGCGTCCAATCTGTTCGTGGACATTATCAACGTGTTCCTGCGCATCCTGAACATCCTTGGTCGTCGCGATTAAAGCGCGGCATTGCGACGCTTCCTGCCGGACACGGTAAAACGATACGAAAGGCGGTCCTTCGGGGCCGTCTTTTTTGTGCGCGGCGGGGTATGATGGATGGGAAAAAGCCGATAGCGGCAGCGACAGGAAAGGTGGCCACGTATGGCAGATGTCGACAACAGGAACCGTAACCGCAGGTCTAACCGAGCGGGTCAGCCCAATCCCAAGCGCGAGGCGCGTGCCAAGGCCGCCGAGCGCCATGTGGTGGCTGTGTCCGAGGCCTGCGCCAAGGACATCGAGCGTTCGCTTGCCGGCGTGTGCGAGTTCGATGGTATGCCTGCCGGTTTTGTCGCGGCGATGAAGGCCAGGGCCCAGAAGGCGGCGGCTGCCGAGGAGCCGGTTGCCGAGGTTGTGGAGGCCGACGCTGCCGAGGTGGAGACTGCCGAGATGGAGGCTGCGGCCGAGTCCGAGGTGGCACCCGAGTTCACCGAGTCGGCTGATGAAGCCGAGTCCGCGCCCGCGGAGGAGGCTGCTCCGGTCCTGCCCGAGGTCACTGTGCTTGATGCCTCCGCCACGCAGGCAATCCTCGATAACGGCCGCGGCTATGCGCAGTTCTGCGATATGGCCGTGCTTGCCTTTGCCTCGTTCACCAATCCGGGTGGCGGCTATATCCAGGGCTACCTGGGCCAGGAGGCGACGCTCTGCGCCGATTCGTACCTGTACAATGTGCTCGACAAACAGCGCAAGTGGTACGGCGAGAACCGTCGCCGCAACATCAACTGCGAGCTTTACCGCAATCGTGCACTAGTGGTGCCCGCCGTGCGTTTCGACCGCAACCACGTGCACGCATACGCCGATGTGATCGTTGCCGCCGCACCCAACTTCAAGCGTGCCCGCCAGGAGTACCGTGTGAGCGACGACGCCCTGTTGGATGCCCTGCGCGACCGTATCCGCTTTGTCCTTGCCATCTGCGATGAGCTGGGTCGCGAGAAGCTCGTGCTGGGTGCTTGGGGCTGCGACAATAACGGCTTTGATGCCGAGGCCGTGGCCGAGCTCTTCCGTAAGGAGCTCGCGTCGGGCGACTTTAAGGTCAAGCAGGTGTTCTTTGCCGTGCCTTCTACGCGCTGGGATGAGGATTTTGCCAAGTTCGAGCACGTGCT
>JAIHVJ010000051.1 GCA_022720335.1 Collinsella sp. | reverse complement strand
CGGACCGGGACGGGTTCAACGGCAGGCCCCGCCGACCGATTGCAGGCGGTCGGCGGGGCCATTGTGGCTCTTGACAGCGGATTGGGTCATATGAGCGAGCGAGCCGCATTTGAGACAAGGTGACGTGAAACGAAAGGGCGCTGACCTTTCGGTCGCGCCCTTGAAGTTGAACGTCAGATTGTCCAAATGCGGCCCGCGCAGCGTCGGCCCGTTACGGCGTTTGGCAAAACGCCGTAACCCCTAAGGCCGCTGGCCCATGCCACCCTCGAGGGTGACGGTCTCGCCGTTCATGTACTTAAAGTCGGGGCCGCAGAGCTGAACGACCACGCGGCCGATTTCCTTCTCGACATCGCCGTAATGGCCCGCCGGCGGCATGTGAACGTTGGCCTTGAACGCCTCGGGATAGGCATCCTGGAAGTTCTCGAGCGCAGCGGTCCAGGCAAGCGGACACACGATGTTGACGTTGATGCCGTCCTTGCCCCACTCGTTGGCGGCGACGCGGGTCAGACCGCGGATGCCCTCCTTGGCGGCAGCATAGCTGCACTGGCCATAGTTGCCAAACAGGCCGGCGCCCGAAGCAAAGTTGACCACGGAACCCTTGGTCTCCTTCAGGTGCGGATAGGCCTTCTGCATGTACAGGTAGGTGGCATACAGACCAGAGTAAATGGCCAGATTAAACTGGTCCATAGTGTGGTCGGCGATGGTCACACCCGAGGCGCTGGCCTGAGCGTTGTTGACGACGGCGTCGATGCGGCCGAACTCCTCAATCGCCTTGTCGATAACGTTCTGCACGACGGCTTCGTTGTCCTGACCAGCCGAGACATCGGCCTGAACAGGCAGAACCTTGACGCCGTACTCGGCCTCAAGAGACTCTTTGGCAGCCTCGAGCTTGGCGACGTTGCGACCGGTGATAACGAGGTTCGCGCCCTCCTTGGCAAAAGCGATATCGATGCCGTAGCCGATGGAGCCAGCAGAGCCGTCCTTAAGCGTGGCCTTGCCGCCGCCGGTGACGATCACGGTCTTACCAGTGAAAAGTCCCATACGAAGTCCTTTCAAAATCGCGACGGGCACGCCCGCCGACTGCGCGCATCCAAAATAAACGCGCCAAAAGCTGAAATGTAACTTTAGCTTCTTCAAGTGAAAAGAAAAGGCCTCGGCAGGCGAACGGCGCAACGTCTTTCGGCGAAGGGAATGTCAAGTACAAACTGGATAAAGCGGCCGAGTTTTTGCTATCGACACGAGCCATCGAACACGTTTTGAAACTTTGCTGCGGCGCGCGGGATGTCGGCGCGAGACTTTATCATAGGGTGACAAACAACGATGAGGAGCACATGCCTATGACAGACGAGCTGGACCCCCAGACTCAACAGCATATTGATGATTCCGCAGACACCATTGACGACTGCGATACTTCTACCAGCAGCGATGGCGGCATTGATGCCGCTGTCGAGGAGGCTCCTGCCGCCGCAGACGAGGCCGGAGACGCAAATGTTGCCGCAGATCAAGGCAAAGAAGAGCAGCTAGAGCAGCCGGACCCAAGCGATACTGAACCCAAGGCCGAGAACGCTCCGCAAGCAGCGGGCCCCATCGAGGTGTCTTCGGAAGAAGAGCTCGACGCCGTCATGGACTCCATGATGGATGCCGTCAAAGCTATGAAAGACGCTGTCGCCGATGCCGATGTCGACGCCGAGGAGGAGGAAGCCGCCGAGGCTGCCTCGACGTTTGTGCCCGGCGAGACCCCGGTTGCCGACCAGGGCAGCACCATGCCCTCGTTCCTACAACTCGAGCACCCCACGATCGGCGCGGACGCGGTCGACCCGCACGCAGCGGGCTTTTCCGTGATCGAAGGCGGCACCGGCAATATCGCCGCGCCGCAGACTGCCGACACGAATGCCGCCGAGGCCGCGCACCCGACCACCCCGCATGCTCCCGCCACGAGCCTCGACCTGGGGAGCACCGTCTCGAACACCGCTAACGCCGTGGGCACTTTTATCGCCCAGGGCGCGTCGGCCATGCGCGAGATGAACGCCGCCAAGAAGGCACTCGCCGATGCCCGCGCCCATTTAGCCGAGCTTGAGCAGCGCATCGCCGACCAGGCAGAGGAGCTCGAGACGCGCCGGGACATCGCAGGCCGCTACGATCAGATCATCGCCGACCAGCGCCAGGCAATCGCCACGGCACAGAAGACCGCTGCGGCAGCTGAAATTAACCGTGATGCCCATGCCGCCAAAGCGACGGAGCTCAAGGGCCAACTCGAGCAAATGAAGGCAGAGGACGATGCGACCGAGCTCCGCCTGAAGGCTGCACTCGACGCCGTGGAAGCCCGCGAGGCGAGCTCGCGCGAGACCGGCAACCGCCTCGTTCGTCGCCTTGAGGATTCCAAGCGCATCCGCGACAAAGTGAAGGCCGAGCGCGATGCCGGTATCGCCGCCGCACGACAAACTGCCGATGCTACGCGCGCGCAGCTCGAGACCTTGCGTCGCGAGTATGCCGAGCTGCAGCGCAACCCTTCGGCAAATCCCGCCAATTACACCGTGCGCACCAGCGAGTTGTCTATGCAAATCTCCGACGCTGCCGACGCCCTCCGCAAGGCCGAGGAAGACATTCCGCGCGTGACCGCCGATCTTGAGCATTCACTTGCCGCCGCCGAGCAGGCCGTCGAGCAGGCACAGGCCCCCATCGCCGACGCTAAACGCGCGCACCAGGCCGTAACGGCTGAGGCAGATGCCGCGCGCGACGAGCTGCAGTCCGCAAAAACTTCCGCCGCGACGCGCCAGCGCGAGCTGCGCGAAAAGATCGCCACGCAGGACAAGGCACGCCGCGAGCAAGAGCAGGCCATCGCCAACGCCCAAGCGGACGCCGCACATGCGCAGTCGATTATCGAGCAGGCGACCGAGGTGCACGACCATCCCGAGATCACCGAATCGCTCGCCGGGTCCTTGGCACGCGACAAGGCCGAGCATACCGAGACCGAGCGCGAAGTTGCCCAACTCGAGGCCACCGAAGACGACGTGCGCAAGCGAACCCGCGACTCACGCGTCAAATTCACCGGAGCCATCGCCTGCATTGTCGCCGCAATCCTTGTGATCATCGCAGTCTGGCTGTTCATGAGCAAGTAAGCCAGTTGCCAAAAAACGCCCCAACGCAGTTGCGGTGAGATAGTTCCTATCTAGCCCTGAAAAAGGCCAATTCAAGAACTATCTCACCGCAACTTATTTAGATCGGCGCAAGGACTGTCCCCAAGTGCCGGCACAAAAGGAACGTCCCCAGGTGCCGAGTGAACCACGGCAACGCCGATGTTTTGGCGCGGACAGCGAAAACGCCCCTAAGCGAGCAAGGTGACGTGAAAGAGGAGGGCATTGACCTTCTGGTCATGCCCGACGATTGAACGTCAGATTGCCGCTTAGGGGCGTTTGCAGCGTCGGCCGGTTACGGCGTTTGGAAAACGCCGTAACCTACTGAATGAGCATCGCGTCGCCAAAGCTGAAGAAGCGATAACGTTCTTCGATGGCGGCGGCGTAGGCATCCATGATCTGGTCGCGGGAGGCAAGCGCGCTCACGAGCATCATGAGCGTAGAGCGCGGCACGTGGAAGTTCGTGATCAGCGCGTCGACAACGTGATAGGTCGAGCCAGGCATGAGGTAGAGCTGCGTCGTCGCGTTCTCGCGCACCACGATGTCACCGCGGCCGAGTGTATCGGCGCCGTCCTCACGGCCCTCAAAATAGCGCGCCGTCACAGCCGGATCGGACACCGGCGCGTCCGCGTCAAACGCGCTCTCGAGCGAGCGCACCGCCGTGGTGCCGACGGCGATCACGCGATGCCCCTCGGCCTTAGCCTTATGCACGGCGTCGACCACCTCCTGCGATACGTGGTAGCGCTCGGTGTGCATGACGTGCTGCGTAGGGTCGTCCTCCTCCACCAGACGGAAGGTATCGATACCGACCTCGAGCTCGACAGCGGCAAACTTCGCGCCCTTAGCCTCGATAGCCGCCATGAGCTCGGGCGTGAAGTGCAAGCCCGCCGTAGGAGCGGCAGCCGAGTGCTCTTCCTTCATGGCGTAGACGGTCTGGTACTTCTCGGGATCGCCTTCGTAATCGGTAATGTAGGGCGGCAGCGGCACGTGACCGGCGGCGTGGATGGCCTCGTCGAGCGTGCGCGGCTCGCCGGCAGCATTGCAACCGGCCGGCTCGAAGCGCACCAGACGGCCGCCACGGCTATCGGTGACAAAGTCGATGACCTCGGCCGTCAGCACCACGGGCGCGCCCTCGGGCGCATGGGCGCCACCGGCGCGATACTCAATCTGAGCACCGGGCTTCAGACGCTTGCCCGGCTTGACCAGACACTCCCAAACATGGCCCAGCGGGTCAACATCCTCGCGGCGCTTGAGCAGCAGCGTCTCGACCACGCCACCCGAGCCGGCTTTGTGACCGATCAGGCGGGCCGGCATCACGCGCGTCTTGTTGATGACGAGCACATCGCCCGGCTCGATATAGTCAATGATGTCACGGAAGATGCGGTGCTCGACGGTACCGCCGTGCTCCAGCGGCGTTCCCGCCTGGGAGCCCTTGCGATCAACCACCAGCAGGCGGCAGGAGTCACGCGGCTCGGCAGGCGCCTGGGCAATCAGTTCCTCAGGAAGGTTATAGTCAAAATCATCGGTACGCATCTTTGCCTCTTTCACAAAGCGCGTCAGTCGAAAAAATCGACTGACGCGCGCATCATTCTCCCCTGTATCCTATCAGCTTGTTGAGAGAAATATAGTATGGCAAACAGATTTGCGACTGTTTTCTCAACGCCCCGCTACTTAAGCGTTGCGTACATCACCGCCTTAATCGTATGCATGCGATTCTCCGCTTCTTGGAAAACACGAGACTTATCGGACTCAAAAACCTCGTCCGTGACTTCCATTTCGGTGACTCCAAACTTCTCAGCAATTTCGGCACCAACAGTAGTATTAGTATCGTGAAAGCTCGGAAGGCAGTGGAGGAAAATTGCCTCGGGCTTTGCCATAGACATCACCTCAGCGGTCACACGATACGGCGACATGAGCTTAATGCGGCTTTCCCACAGCTCTGCGGGCTGACCCATGCCAACCCAAACATCCGTGTAAATTACATCGGCATCACGAGCGCCTTCCTCAATATCCTCTGTAATGGTAATCGTCGATCCATGCTCGGCCGCAATACGACTACATTCTGCAAGGAGTTCAGGATCATAGGATGTAGCCCCCTCCGAATTTCCCCCGATTGGGCCGCAAGAACAGTAGTTAATGCCGAGCTTAGCGCAAATGACCATGAGCGAATCGGCGACGTTTCCGGCCGCCTTACCAAAAAATGTAAGTTTCCTGCCCTTAATCTCTCCAAACTCTTCACGCATGGTCAGAATATCGGCAAGCACTTGAGTCGGGTGGAATTCAGTAGTCAGCCCATTCCAAACGGGAACCCCAGCTTTTGCAGCAAGCTCCTCAACCTTCGCCTGTTCAAAGCCGCGGTATTCAATTCCGTCATACATGCGGCCAAGGACGCGAGCCGTGTCCTCAATCGACTCCTTTTTGCCCATCTGGGACGAGCCCGGATCCAAATAAGTTACACCCATGCCAAGGTCAAGTGCACCAACTTCGAAGGCGCAGCGAGTACGCGTGGAAGTCTTCTCAAATAGCAAAACAATATTCTTGCCTTCAAGGTATTTATGCGGAACACCGGCACGCTTCATGCTTTTGAAGTTAGCAGAAAGCTCAAGCAGATACTCAATCTCTTCCGTCGTGTAATCAAGCAGCTTCAGAAAACTGCGACCAGCGATATTAACACCCATATTCGCCATCTCCTATCACAGTGGATTTGCAACTAAATATCTTCGCGCCAGAAGGGCATGCTCATGCAGCGCGGGCCGCCACGACCGCGGGACAGTTCCTCGGAGGGAACGACCAAAAGTTCCAAACCGTTCTTGTAGAGCTCATCATTTGTGACAACATTGCGCTCGTAAACACAGACTTTACCAGGAGCAACGGCAAGAGTGTTCGACCCGTCGTTCCACTGCTCGCGAGACGCCTCAACCATATCGCCGGCACCGCACTCAATAAGCTGCACCTTCTCCACGCCAGTAGCCATTTCAAGAATATACTCAAGCGTGTCATCAATCTCTTGAACAGCGACCATTCCCTCAGAGTCACCACGAGTCAGACGATAAACACGAAGGGTCTCAAAAATACCGGGATAAACTGTAAACTTATCGAAATCCACCATGGTGCAAACGGTGTCAAGATGCATGTAAGCATAGCCGTTGGGGATTTTAATAGCGTAAACGGTATCGATCTCAGAATTCCCAGATCCCCAGAACAAATTCTTTGCAAGCTCCTCAATCGCAGCCGCCTCAGTTCGCTGGCTAATTCCAATAGCCAAGGTATGAGCGTTAATGTTAAGCACATCACCGCCCTCGATATGCCAGGGATTCTTATGGTCGTACCAAATCGGAGTCCCTGCATAATCGGGATGGTATTTGAAAATCGCTTCATAGAAGGGCACTTCACGATCTCGCTGTTTCCAATACATATGGTGAAGCAGAACGCCTTTGCCCACAGAAGCAAGAGGATCGCGAGAGAAATATGAACTCGGAAGAGGCTTCAACACCAAATCATCGGGCTTCGCATCCTCATTATCCATCATGCTAAGCGTAGTCGAGACGCGAGGCAGCTCAAGGTCACGATAACGATACCCCCCCATAGCCTCAAGTACAAACTGATACGAATCTGAAATAGCGTCGAGCTTTTCACGAACAGCCTGCTCAAGCATAGGATTGACAATTCCGCTCTCAGCCATAAATGTATCGGTAAACTCAGCGCGAGCCGAGGGGCATGCATCCAGCGCTTCAGCAACGAGTTTCTCCATATAGAGAACTTCAACACCTTCGCTCCTCAGAAGATCCGCAAAGGCATCATGCTCCTTTTGAGCCACATCAAGATAGAAACAGTCGTGAATCCAGACATCCTCAAACTCTTCTGCCTTTACGTTCACAAGGTCACGATCGGGGCGGTGAAGCACAACTTTCTTGAGCTTACCAATCTCGCTGTGTACATTCAGTCCTTTAGGCATTCCTGTTACTCCATTTCAGCCATGAAACCTACAGGGCAATAAGTCCCGAGATTGCTACGAATACGATATTGATGAGCGACACGACCAAGAAGAATTTCCAAACGGTCTTCCACCACTGGCCAAGCTTGATCTTGCACACGCCCAAACCCGCTACAAGAATGGCGCTAGTAGGACAGATCAAAGACATCGTCGCGCTACCCATGGAGAGAGCCCACACGGCAGCCTCGGGATTAAGGCCCATGAGTTCGGTCAAAGGTCCAAAAATGGGAGCGGTCAGTGCTGCAAGGCCAGATGAGCTGGGAACCAGGATCGCCAGGAGGTTCTCAACCGCATAAAGAAGCGTAGTAAAGAGAACCGCCGGGATGCCGCCCAGACCAGTGGCGAGCGCATTGAGGATGGTATCGATGATCATGCCGTCAGAGGCAATGACAAGGATGCCACGCGCAAGTCCAACGACAATTGCCGAGAAAGCAAAGTCAGCGATACCCGCAACAAATTCCTGAGCGATGACGTCCTGACTAAAGCCCGCAATAACACCAGCCAACAAGCCCATGGCCAAAAAGACCGCAGAAATCTCGTTCATATACCAGCCCTGGGTCACAAGTCCCCAGATGATAAGGCACATTCCAGCGATAAATACCGCAAGCACGCCTTTTTGACGACCCGTAAATTCCGCATCAAGGGCAGATTCATCGGCAGCGAACTCGACTTTCTTGGCGATATCATCCTCAAATGTGATCGATGACTCAGGATTCTTCTTTACCCTTCGTGCATAGAGGACAACCCAAGTAATTGCAACGGCGGTCAAAACAACCCAGGCAATCATACGCAGCCACAGCTGGGGGTTGCCCTGAATACCAAGAATACCTTGCGCAATGAGAACATTAAACGGATTAATCGTTGAGGCGATGTAACCCGTGCGCGCTCCAACGAACACGACCATGAACGCCGTCATCGAGTCGAAGCCCATAGCCATCATAATTGGCATGAAGATCGCAAAGAACGGGAGAGTTTCTTCCGCCATGCCAAAGCTCGTTCCGCCCAATGCAAAGAGAACCATCGCAATAGGAATAATTAGAATGTCTTTGTTCTTAAAGCGGCGAACGACACGACCCATTCCGCTCGTGATAGCGCCCGTTTTAGTAATAACCTGAAACGAACCGCCCACAATCAAGATGAATGCAACGACCTCAATTGCCTCTTGTATACCGCGCGTTGGAGCCTGAAGAACATCGAAGACACCTTGTCTGAGATCTACTTCATCCCCGGTTTCCTCGTCAATATATGTCTTTTCACTCTGCTCATACGTACCTGCGACAGTGACTTCACGACCGTTCACCTCCTGACGCTGATAGGACCCAGAGGGAACAATCCACGTGAGAACAGCGAAGATGACCATAAGTGCAAAGATGATCGCATATACGTGCGGGACCTTGAACTGCTTGATGCCTTTCGAACTTTCCGCTGCCATATCTCCTCCTTCATTCCTTTTCCCATCTATCCAGCTGGCACCATAAATGTATGAGGTTGCTCAGCGGTGGTCGGGCAACCATCGCTATCGTGTCGCTTTTCACCTATGAACGGCAGCTAAAGTGACGTTATTAATCAATCTGATTTTTTAAATTGATGTTATTTGTCAATTACATACGTCTTTTAACTTTTCCGCAACACAACAAGGAACCTGCCTTAGCCTTATATAAAAACCAGCAGGACAGGAGACAGGCATGCAAGGCATACACATAACAAATGAAATCGGTCATTTAAAAGCCGTACTTGTCCATCGACCAGGAGCTGAAACACAAAACTACCCTGATGCCGACTTCAGCCAAGTTTTCTCCCTGCGAAAATGGAGCGGTCGTTTTGACCTCGACAAAGCAATGTATGAGCACGATTCCATGGTTCAATTGCTTGAGAAGCATGGCGTAGAAACCATTGAAATTAGGGACCTTCTCGAAGACTCACTTGAAACTGAGCCCCAATCACTTAAATATTTTATTGATGACTACCTCCGTTGCAGCGGGGCAACAGGCAGAGAGTTCCTCGAGGCAATAACCCAGCTGTTTGAGAACGCTAAGAACACCCAGGAATTGGTGAATATAGTACTTAACGGCATTCGCTTTGGAGACACTGAGCTATGTTCAAACCAGTCGGAAACACTACGGGCGCTCGTGCACGAGCAATTTGATCCCGCCTCGCTCTTGGTCAATCCCCTCAACACGCTTTTTTTCACTCGTGATCCTGCTGTGGTAGTCGGAGACGGCATCATCCTAAATCATATGTATTGGCCTGAGCGTGATCGTGAGGTCGCCTTATACCGGCAGATATTCACCCACCACAAGATCATGGGAGAAACTCCAATATGTGATTTGAACAGGAGTAGCTACCATATAGAAGGCGGAGACATTATTGTTATCAGTGCTAAGACAATATTAGTTGGAATCTCTGACCGAACTGAACCCGCCGCCGTCGAGTCACTTGCCAAAGAGCTCCTGACCTCAAATAAATTCCAGACCACCGAGCTAATTGCGATTCGAGTCCCCTCTGACGGGCTGCGTATCCACCTCGATACGTTCATAAGTAGAATTGATCACGACGCGTTCCTCATCGATCGTGAGATATGCAATGCCGTTGATGCATACAGCATTCAACTAAAACGATCCGGAAGGGGCCTTACGATCACTCCTATCGATCGCACGATTCCGGAAATACTCTCTGCAGCCTGTTGCGAACCAATAAAAGTGATTGACTGCGGAGGCGGGAATCAAACCGCCTACGAAAGAGAACGCCGGAACAACGCAACGTCTATCCTTGCGCTCTCGCCAGGAAAACTATGCGTATATGAAGAAAACGTTTGGACCAACGAAGCGCTTGAGAAAGCAGGAATGGAATTATTCCCGCTATCCATTGACGAGCTCACCAAAGGCTATGGTGGCACAAACTGTCTATGCCTCCCTCTGTGGCGAGAGGATCTATAGCCATGGGCTTCGGGGCAAATATTCGTAAACTCCGCACCATGGAGCATCTTGGTCAGGCGCAACTTGCAGAGATGTTGGGGGTATCTAAAGAGACCGTTTGTCGTTGGGAAAAAAGTCGGTATGCCCCCCGTGAGCGCTATATTGAAAAGTTACAAGCGCTCTTCGGTTGCACCCGCGATGAACTTGTTGGCGAGGAAAACGGTTTGGCTGTAAAGCTCGCAAATAAAAGAATCGTCACCGACGAAGACCCTGCTATCCACGAAATGGAGGGCACATTTCCCGTCATCGATATCGAATCGCAAAAGCGCCGCATCACGCACGGCCAACAAAATGCTTGCGCGCCTGTAGACGTAGCCAAACGTCACCCACATAGCGTTTTCGTTAAAATCAAAGGCGACGAAATGTCCCGCATTTACCCTCCCGGCAGCTTACTACTTGTCGATACCACCGCAAAGCCTTGGAACGGCTGTGCTGTATTGGCGCTCGCAGACGGTAAAACACCGGTAATTAGGCGATTTGCAGAAGGACCGCACAGACAGCTCAAAGTCCCAGCCCAAATGAACTACTTTTTGGCGGCTTTGCGCTCGTCGCGGATGCGGGCGCGGTCCATGGCCGCCTCGACAGCAGAAAAGCGGCAGCCGCAGTAGTTCTGTCGATACATGCCCAGTTCGCGCGAACGGCGCGTAGCCTCGGGATAATACGGGCGAAAATCGCGAATGACCGGGGTGAGCCCACGTGCCGCCGCCAGGCGCTCGAGTACGTCATTACAGGTGTCGAACAGCTGGTACGGCGAGACGGCGAGCGTCGTACCCACATATTCAAACCCGCGCTCCTGGGCAACGCGGCATGCCTCGGCCAAGCGCAAGGCATAGCACGCGCGACAGCGACGGGGCCGATCGGCACCCAGCGGGGCCACGCCGGTCTCCCAGCGTTCGCGGTCCTCCCCGGCCTCGATGAGCTCGATGTCGCCATCGGCACACCACCGGCGCAGCTCGTCCAAACGCCGCTGCCATTCATCGCGCGGCTGAATATTGGGATTGGTCCAGCAGATCGTGGGCTCAAACCCCTCCTCGCGCAGCAAGCGAACCGGCTCGAGCGAGCACGGCGCACAACAAGCATGCAGCAGCAACGGCTTCATCGGCATCTCCTCTCCCACAGTAGCCTGAACAGAGTAGTCTTTTTGGGACGGGGCTATTTTGACTACTTTTGATGAAAGCAGTCAAAAAACCTGCATTAACAGAAAAGTAGTCAAAATAGCCCCGTCCCAAAAAGACTACCTTGCGAAAAAGCGAACGCCGAAGGACGTGTCCTCGCAGGCGACAATGCGGCGGTCGCGCAAAATGGTCCGCACGTAATACCAGTCGCCCACACAGCCCGACAAATGCAAGCCGGCCGCCAGGTAGCACAGCAGCGGATAGCCCGAGAACGCAAACCCCAGGGCAAACGCTGTCGTCACAACAACCGTCGGCGCCAGGCAAACTGCCACGTACCGCCGGCGCGAATACACCACGCCCTCGGCGCAGGCATAGATCATCGCCGCCTCGCGATTCGCCCCAAAGGTCACCTGCGCGCCCGCAGGCGCCAGCAGCTTAAAAAACACACCGTGCACCAGCTCGTGCACGGCAAATGAAGCCGCCGAAACCGCAGTCAAGCCGACTATCCAGCCCAAGACCGTGGTCCAGCCGCCCGCGTCAGCCGCATCCAAGTCTGCAGGCCCGCCCAGCAGCATAAACACCGGCACCAGGCACACGGCAAACACGCCGACTACGACCATCCCCCACACGAAGCAAGCGTGCAGAAAATCCTCGTCCTCAAACGCATGTATGTTGGAAATCTCATTCATAGCATCTTAGGATAGCGCCCCTGCCACGCACCCGCCCGCATGTGCGATAATGTCGAACGATATGCACGAATTGACCACCGCGCCGCCGAGCCCCGCGCCCGGCCGCGCCCTCACCATATGCGAAGGAGTCCCATGGCATCCAAATACTCCATGAACGACCGTCCCAGCTGGCCTCGCCGCGCCATCGTTACCGCCGGCGAGCCCTATGGCAACAAGGGCCTTCACTTTGGCCACGTTGGCGGCGTCTTTGTCCCTGCCGACTTCTTCGCCCGCTTCCTGCGCGACCGTCTGGGCCGCGAGAACGTCATCTTCACCTCGGGCACCGACTGCTACGGCTCGCCCATCATGGAGAGCTACCGCAAGCTCAAGGAGAACGAAGGCTACGACAAGTCCATCGGCGAGTATGTCGAGTCCAATCACTCCCGCCAGGCCGCGACCCTCAACAACTACAACATCAGCTGCGACATCTACGGCGGCTCGGGCCTTGAGCCGGCTGCGCAGATTCACAACGAGGTGACCGCCGAGATTATCAAGCGCCTGCACGAGCAGGGCACCATCTCCAAGCGCTCCACGCTGCAGTTCTACGATGCCAAGGCCGGCACGTTCCTCAACGGCCGTCAGGTGATCGGCCGCTGCCCCATCCAGGGCTGCAAGTCCGAGAAGGCCTATGCCGACGAGTGCGACCTGGGCCACCAGTTTGAGCCCGAGGAGCTCATCGCGCCCAAGAGCCAGCTCACCGGCGAGGTGCCCGAGCTGCGCCCGGTCGACAACCTCTACTTCGACCTGCCGGCCTACCTCGACTTTATGAAAACCTATACCGCCAAGCTCGCCCAGAACCCGCAGGTTCGCTCCGTGGTCTCCAAGACCATGGAGGAGTGGCTGCTGCCGGCACAGCTCTACATCCAGAACAAGTTCCGCGAGGCCTTCGACGCCGTCGAGGACCAGCTGCCCGAGCACACCGTGCTGGAGCCCGAGGGCAACAAGAGCAGCTTTACCGTCACCTTCCCCAGCTGGAAGGAGCGCGACGACGCCCACGCGGTGCTCGCCAACGGCGGTGTGCGCTTCCGCAGTGGCAAGGCGCTCGTGCCCTTCCGTATCACCGGCAACATCGACTGGGGCGTTCCGGTGCCCGAGGTCGACGGCGTTTCCGACGTCACCTGCTGGTGCTGGCCCGAAAGCCTGTGGGCGCCCATCAGCTACACCCGCACCGTACTCGCACGCGATGCCAAGGCCGCCGGCGTGACCGAGGGCGTCGCCGCCCAGGACGCCGCCCTCATGGGCGAGCCCGCCGCCGATTCCACGCAGGTACCCGCACCCACCTACCAGCACAGCTCGCTCGACTGGCGCGACTGGTGGTGCTCGGACGACGCTCAGATTTACCAGTTCATCGGTCAGGACAACATCTACTTCTACTGCATCGCGCAGACCGCCATGTGGGAGGCCTTGGGCTGGGACCTCACGCAGAGCACCGTCAGCGCCTGCTACCACCTGCTCTACATGGGCAAAAAGGC
>JAIHVJ010000261.1 GCA_022720335.1 Collinsella sp. | reverse complement strand
CGCCGCGAGGACAAGCAGCCGCTCGACATGCCGAGCGCCGGCTCCACTTTCAAACGCCCCGAGGGCTACTTTGCCGGCAAGCTCATCATGGATGCCGGTCTGCGCGGCCATGCTGTCGGCGGCGCGCAGGTGAGCGAAAAACACTGCGGCTTCATCGTCAACGCCGACCACGCCACCGCCGCCGACGTCGACGAACTCATCCGCCACATCCAAGCAACCGTCAAAGACCAATTCGGAGTAGACCTACAACCCGAAGTCCACCGAATCGGAGAATTCCTCTAAAAAGAAGGCCCCGAAAGGGGCCTTCACCATATTTATTCAGATAAACCAGTCCGGTGTGTCGCGCTCAGGACCCGAGAGGGCCGGGACAGTCCGAGAGGCATAAGGTTGATCGCGAGTTCCGCACGAGCCGGAGAGCACTTAATGTGCTCTCCGTGCGAGCAGGACTGTCCGAGCAGGCAATCAAATATATTGCGGGCGGGCACGCGGCCCAGTCGGCTTTACGACAGCGCAATACCGCCAAGCCAGCCCCAGCGCACGCCAGAGCCAGTGCCGTAGAACCCAATGAACGAGCCAAGCGACCTCGACGTGATGGCGCCCTCGTTACTCATAACGATGCCGCCGCCAACATAGATGCCCACGTGTCCGTACAGCAGACCCGGCGTACCGGTGCCACTGTGCGACGAGTCGGCCACGATCATGCCCACCTGCAGCGCCGAGCGGTCGGAGCTATAGCACCAGGCGTTAAACATGTCGCACGCATTGCCGCCAAAGTAGCCCACGCCGGCGTTACGGAACACGTTGGTAACCCACGCCGCGCACCAGTTCTGGCCAGGCGAGGGCGTGGAGTAGCACGCGTTGACGACGGCCTGCTGCTTGCCCGAGCCGGCATTCTGCTGCGGAGTTCCGGGCGCATACGATCCGCCACCCGAGCTTGAACCACCCGAGTAGGAATTGTTCTTGTTTGCGGCAGCCGCGGCAGCGGCAGCCTTCTTGGCAGCCTCCTCAGCCTGAGCGGCAGCAAGAATCTCGGAATCGCGCTGGGCCATGAGCTCCTTGACATCGTCGGAGAGGCCGTTCAGAACCGTCTGGACCTCCTGCTGCTTGGCCTGCATGTCCTGCATCTGAGCAGTCTGCTGGTCCTTGAGCTTCTCCAAGTCGGCTTTTTGCGACTCGAGCTCGGACTTCTGTGTATCGAGCTCTTTCTGAATGGTCTGGATGTCCTCGATGGCGTCACGGTCGCTCTTGTTGATCTTCTCGACGTAATGTGCGTTGGCGACGAGCTCCTCAAACGAACCAGAAGCGAGCAGCAACGACAGGATATTGGTGCCACCCGACTTGTAGCTTGCCGCCACGCGATCGGAAAGCTCGTTACGCTTCTTCTTGAGCTCCGACTTCTTGGTGTCGATCTGCTCCTGGGTGGGGGCCAGATCCATGGCCTCGGCCACAGCCTGGTAGAGCAGGGCCTCTTTTGCGTAGGACTCAATGCTGTCGGCCATGGCGGCCAGCATGGCATCGGCGCTGTCGTAGCCCAGCATGGACTGGACGAACGTGTCCAGATCGTAGCCATAGTACTGGGCCATCTTATCATAGTAGTTGAGGCACTGGGTCACCTGGTAATCGGTCACGGCCTTGGGCACCTCGCGGAACGTGGCGTTGTCCATCAGGTAATCCATGACGGCGGTGTTGAGGTTGGAGGTGTAAAGCTGCTGCTGGCAGAACGCCCGCAGGGCCTCCACACTGTGCAGGTCATCGCTGGTGCCGTAGTTCTCGTCCACCCAGGCATCGGTCAGCTCCGGCAGGACCTCCTCCTCAATGGAGTTCAGGGTGACAGAGAAGACCGCCTGCTTGCCGCTGAGCACCAATGCGTTGCCGTCGGCATCGGTGGAGTCACGGTAGCCGTCCGGGAACGTGACGGTCACGTCAAAGGTCTCGCCGGGTTTGTGGCCAACGATCTGGTCCTCAAAGCCGTCGATGAAAGAGCCGCTGCCCAGCGTCAGGCTGTAGCCCGTGTAGGTGCCGCCGGTAAAGGCCACGCCGTCCACGGTGCCGGCGTAATCAATGTTGACGGTGTCGCCGT
>JAIHVJ010000260.1 GCA_022720335.1 Collinsella sp. | reverse complement strand
AGTTACGGCTATGGGTGGCGCCGTCTCCGCCGAGCACGGCGTCGGCAAGATCAAGGCGGGCTTTCTCGAGACGATGTACGGCCACGAGGCCATGGTCGAATCGGCGCGGCTCAAGCTCCAGCTCGATCCTGCCGGACAGCTGGGTCGCGGCAACCTGTTTTCGGAGAAGCTCTTGGATGAACTCGTCCAGAAAGGGGGCGCGTGAAGATGAGCGATTTCCATATGGTGGTGTGCGTCAAGGCGGTGCCGGGAAGCACCGAGGTCAAGATGGACCCCAAGACCAATACCATTGTGCGCGACGGCAAGCAGGCGGTCATCAATCCCTTTGATGCGAGTGCCCTGGAGTGCGCGCTGGCGCTCAAGGACGACTTTATCGGGTTTGGCATGGATGTGCGCGTGACGGTGGTGTCGATGGGTATTCCCGCGACCGAAGCGCTGCTGCGCGACTGCATCGCCCGTGTCACGGATGCGATGCCGGCGAGGAGACCGTGTATCTGGAGATGCCCTGCGCGATGACAACTGCCAAAGAGATTGGCCAGCTGCGCATGCCGAGCATTGCCGGTATTCGTGCGGCAGAGGAGGCGGACGTGTGCGTGGTCAGCGCTGCCGACGTGAACGCCGACCCCGCGCGTTGCGGTCTTGCCGGGTCGCCGACACAGGTCGTGCGCTCGTTTGTGCCCGACCGTGACCAAACGTGCGAGGCCGTTGAGGGAACGGCGTCCGAGCAGGCGGTAAAACTTGCCAAGATTATTGAGGGGATGGCATAGATGAGCGGGCTGATTATCGATAGCGAAGCCTGTATCGGCTGCGGTCGCTGCGTTCGCGCCTGCGCCTCGGGCGGCATTGTGGTGGAGGGTGAGCGCCCCAATCGCTGTGCCCGCGTAACCGACGGCTGTATCCTGTGCGGTGGGTGCGTCGACGCCTGCCCCGTCAACGCCATCTCGATTGAGCGCGACGAGGCCGCCGGCGCGGCAGACCTTGACGCATATCGAGACATCTGGATCTTCGTGCAGACTGACGAGCACGATGCCGTTGCATCCGTGGCCTTCGAGCTCATGGGCAAGGGGCGCGAGCTTGCCGATGCCCGCGGCTGCCGTCTGGTGGCACTGGTCGGCATGAGCCCCGAGGGCTCACTCGGGGACCTGGAGCATCTGATTTGCGCCGGTGCGGACGAAGTTCTGGTCTGTCGTGACGAGCGCCTGCGTCAGAACGACGCGGAGGTCTACGCTCGCTTGATCTGCGATTTGGTAGCCGAGCGCAAGCCCGAGGCCATTCTGTACGGCGCGACCGCCTTTGGTCGCGAGCTGGCGCCCGGTGTGGCCGTGCGCTTGCAGACGGGTCTTACGGCCGATTGCACGGTGCTTTCTATGGATACGGAGACGGGTCTGCTGCAGCAGACGCGCCCGGCGTTTGGCGGCAACCTGATGGCCACCATTATCTGCCCCAACCACCGTCCTCAGATGGCAACGGTGCGCCCCGGCATCTTTAAGGCGCCCGAGTTTGACTATAGCCGCTCCGGCACGATTACCCAGGTAGTGCTTGCGGATGACGCTAAGGCCCGCGTCGAGATCTCGATTCCCGCCGAGGAGTGGGGACAGCAGGCCTCAATTGCCGATGCCGAGCGTCTGGTCGTGGTGGGCCGCGGCATCGGCTCCAAGAAGAATCTGCCCCTGATGCGAAAGCTCGCCGATGCCCTGGGTGCCGAGCTTGGTTGCACGCGTCCCATTGTGGAGGCAGGCTGGTTGGAGTATCGCCACCAAATTGGTCAGACGGGTGTATCGGTCTCGCCCAAGCTCCTCGTGAGCATCGGTGTCTCGGGCGCCATCCAGCATCTTGCCGGCATCGGTGGGGCGGAGTGCATTATCGCCATCAATGAGGACCCGGATGCCCCCATCTTTGGCGCCGCCCAGTACAAGGTTGTCGGCGACGCCGTCGAGGTCGTCGAGGAGCTGCTGGCCCAGCTTGGGTGCTAAGCGCCGGCCAGCCAGGTGCGCATCTCTCCCTTTAGACGCTCCCAGGTTGCCTGCGTGGCGGGATCGGTAAAGGGCCGCGTAATGCCAAAGGGCGCGTCGAGCAGACGATAGATGTCGCCCTGCTCGCACGCCAGCGCGCGGCTTGCCGGAAAGACGAGCTCAAACATAAAGCAGATAAGCCCTACCAAGTAGTCGGCGGGCTCATCGCGCTCGTCGCGAGCGACGCAGCGGCGCTCTTCGAAGGCGGCAAGTGTCGGCGCCGAGAAGTGGCTGGCGAGGAATGCGTCCTCATCCACCTTAAGGACGGTGTCGACGGTGCTGTCGGCAATGGTGCGCATAATGTCGACCTTGTCGCCGTCGCGTACGATGTCGCAGAAGTTTCGCGTACGCTCGTCGAGATGCGCGGGCAGGCGAAAATCGCTGTGATAGGCGACGCTCGCGCGGATGAGTTCGTCGTACTCGTCGGTCTCAATAAAATCTCGGATGTTTGTCGTGGCGGGCGCGTCGGCGGGGTTCTCGCCAAAAAGAACCTCGACGCCTAGCGCCGCATGGCTCATACTCTCGGCATCTTTAAAGG
>JAIHVJ010000050.1 GCA_022720335.1 Collinsella sp. | reverse complement strand
TTGCCCGGCCAGCTCTTTTTGATTTAAAATACCTGCTCAGTTGTGATTTGTGGTGCTGGGAGGCGCTTGTGGGCAAGGCTAAGGCTAAGGCGAAGAAAAAGACGACGGGGGCGCGGGCTAAGCGTGATCGTCGTCGGAAGCTCGCGACCGAGGCTCCCGTATCTGCTGAGGAGCTGCTGGCAAGCGTGCCGGGGCTTGACGCGCTGCAGGACGTTCCGGCGTTTGATGACCTGCCAGTCGATGAAACCCAGCAGACTGCCTTTGATGATTTCTGCGCACATGCTGAGGAGCCCGAGCAGATGCAGCTTGGCGCCGTGGTGCGCTTAGATCGCGGGTTTCCGCTGGTGGTGACGGCCGACGATACCTTTCGTGCCGAGCATGCCGTGGGGTTTGCCAAGTCGCGCGGCGAGGACGAGGTGCTGCTGCCCGCCGTGGGCGACCGTGTGGCGGTGCGCCGCGCTCCCGGGCACGATATGGGCGTGATTGAGTGCGTTCTGCCGCGCCGTACGAGCTTTGAGCGTTGGCGCGGCCGTGCCCGCGGAGAGCGTCAGGTGCTCTGCTCCAACGTGGATAGCGTGCTAATCGTGCAGGCGCTCGGTGCCGGTGAGGTGCTGCTCGACCGCGTGGCGCGCTCGCTGGTGTTGGCGCTCGACTGCGATGCCGAGCCGGTGGTGGTGCTCACCAAAGCTGATCGCTGCGATGCCGAGGAGCTCGAGCGCGATCTGGACCGCGTGCGCCGCCTGGTGGGTCCGGACGTGCGCGTGATCGTGACGTCCTCTGCCGAGGGCCGCGGCCTGGACGAGGTCCGTATCTGCGTGCCTGCCGGGAGCTGCGCCATGATTCTGGGCGAGTCGGGTGCCGGCAAGTCGACGCTGCTCAATGCACTGCTGGGCCACGATACATTGGCGACCGGCGGTGTGCGCGAACGCGACGACCAGGGCCGTCACACTACCGTCGCGCGCGTGATGGTAGCGCTGCCGGGCGACGCCGGCGTGATCGCTGATGCCCCGGGCCTGCGCAGCCTACCGCTCGTGGGTCACGAGCGGGGTCTGGCGCGCGCTTTCCCCGAGATTGTCGAGGCATCGCGCGCGTGCCGGTTTGGCGACTGCACGCATACCCACGAACCGGGCTGCGCCGTTCGCGAGGCCGAGGACGCCGGGCAGATCGACAGCCTGCGTTTGGAAACGTTCCAAAGCCTGGCGTCATCCATGCGCGTGAGTGCTCAAATGCTCGATCCCGATGTCCATCTGTAATTGATTTTTTCTATGACAGCCGTCTCCCAACTGTTCGGGAGACGGCTTTTTTGCTGCGGAAAAGCCTCGAAACATGCAGTTTGCTGACGTGCTGACCAAAACCTTGCCACGAGCTTGACGGGCTGGTCAGCTTCTGGTCAGCGATTGGTTTGACATCGAAAACCAAGATCGCGATTGCGCCGCTTTGCACTCTGACCGCCCAGACAATGGTGGTACGGGCATTCGCCCGGCACTGCCATGAGAGGAGCGGCCGTGAACAAGAGCAAGCGCATCGCTATCAGTCTGGTCGCGGGCGTGCTCGCTGCTCTGCTCTGCATGGTTTACGGCTCGTCGATCCGCTCGCAAGCCGAACAGGTCCAGGCTGAGACCTTGGCCAAGTACGGTGGCGATCGCGTCGAGGTATGCGTTGCGGCGCGCGATATCGATGTGGGCGAGACCCTCGATGAGACCAATGTCATAACCCAGGAATGGCTGACGAGTCTGCTGCCGCGTGACGCGGCGACCGAGCTGCGCCAGGTGCGCGGCGACGTGACGACTTCGCGTATTCCCAAAAACGCCGTGATCTGCAATGTCTACACCAAGGCCGAGAGCCACAAGCTCGAGGTGCCTAAGGGCAAGGTCGCCGTTTCGGTGGCGGTCGATGCCGAGCACTCGGTCGGCGGTGCTACGGGCGTGGGCAGCTACGTGGATGTGTATGTGCAAAAAGACGGCGTAACCGATCGGCTGTGCGGCGCGTACGTGATCGATACCAGTGAGGATTCCGGTGCCACGCGCGAGGGCAAGATCGAATGGGTGACGCTGGCGGCTGACCCCGAAGACGTCAAGGAACTGCTGGGAGCCTCGGGCAAGGGAACGGTCAGCTTGACGATTCCCGCCACGGCGCGCGGCAAAAAGAGCGGAGGCGACGAGTGATGAAGGCGATCTGGCTTGCGTGCTGCGCGTGCGGCGATTACGGGCTGTTGCAGCGGGAAGTCGAGGGCCGTGACGCGGGTGCACAGGTGCTTCGCGTGGGTGACCTGGACGGGCTGGTTTCCATGGCGCGGGCGTTTCCGTCGCGCCGCGGAGCTGCCATCATC
The DNA here is from genome assembly GCA_022720335.1 of Collinsella sp. Taxonomy (GTDB): domain Bacteria; phylum Actinomycetota; class Coriobacteriia; order Coriobacteriales; family Coriobacteriaceae; genus Collinsella. The sequence goes on along the minus strand of JAIHVJ010000050.1, from coordinate 8,665 downwards.
GCGGCGTCTCTGTTTGATACCGAAGATGTGCGCAAGACTGTTGCGCGCCTGACGGCCGAAGGCCGCGTGAGTCGCGTGGTCGTCTTGATAGAAGCACTCGATCCGTCGGATATCGAGGGGTTGTTTCGCGCGGGGGCGACCGAGGTCATCGCTGCGCACAGTATATGCGGCAACGGGCGCGCGGGCGAGGGAGCGGTTGATTCCGATCGGCGCATGACGATTGAGCCCGATGCTTTTGTTGATAGGGAACCCGGGGCGCCTCGCGCTACAAGAGGCCCGCGTGTTGATGATTGTGGAAAAGCGGAAGCCGAGCATGGTCGGCGCCCCCGGAACCCCCTTGTATGCGATGACGCTGGAGGGCCGGCGCAGCATGCTGGCGACTCCCCGGCTGTAGATATGGGATACGTGCACGGCGTGAATCTGGCGGATGAACTCGACGAAGTTGAGGGCTTTGCCGGGTGCGGCGAGTTGTCGCTGATGCAGCATGAGCAGATTGCGCAGAACGAGCCTGCCTCGCAGACCGAACAAGCCGCCATGCCGGCTTGGACGCAGCGTGTAGTTGCGGCGGGGGAGACGGGGACGCTGTCACCGACGCCCGCCCCGCCGCCTCCGATGCCGCCGGCAGACGCTGCCGCTTCGCCGCATCGAGCTCCGGTCGTCTGCGTCATTTCGGGCTCGGGCGGTTGCGGCAAGTCGACGATCGTTGCCACCATGGCACACGCATCGTCGCTGTTGGGCTTGCGTGCCGCCGTGCTCGACCTGGACCTGATGTTTGGAAACCTTTACGACTTGTTAGGCGTCGATGCTCCGCGCGATATGGCGGCACTTATCGAGCCGTCGGCGGCGGGCACGCTCACCGAGCCGGATATCGTAGCCGCATCGATGCGCGTCGCCCCGGGCGTTACGCTCTGGGGTCCCGTCGCGGCGCCCGAGCAAGCCGAGCTCATGGCACGTCCGGTGGAGCTACTGCTTGATGTCCTGCGTCGCGAATCCGACGTGGTCTTTATCGATACCTCGGTCTTTTGGGGCGACGCCGTAGCGGCTGCGGTGGCGGCGAGCGACCGTTGCCTGGTCGTTGGCGATGCTGCGGTGTCGTCCGCGACATCGGCGTCGCGCGTCATTGAACTGGCAAGTCGAGTAGGTGTGCCGCGCACGCGCATGAGCGCCGTGTTCAACCGGTTCGGTGCGCGCGGGGCAGACGAGGACGTCGCCATGCGCTTTGAGATTGCCTGTGCGTTGAGCTCCAAGATTCGTATCGCCGATGGCGGGCAGGATCTCGCCGCGCTCATGGCGTTTGGGCGCGCTGACGAGGCAGTGGGTCAGACGAGCGCTTTCGCGACCAGCGTGCGCGAGGCCACGCGCGAGATGCTCGTGGAACTGGGGTGCGCCGTCGGCCCTTGGAGCGATATGGTCGCCGACCGTGCGACGCGTACCGAACGCCCGCGTATCCGCCTTCCCTGGTCGCGCGAGGGTGATCAGCGATGAGCCTGCAAACGAGGATTAAGGCTGCCGGCGCTGCAGCGGCGGCAGCGCCTGTAGATGCGGGGCGTCGCCGCGCGGTGAAACGACGCACCAAGCGCGCCGTGATGGACCGCATGGGTTACGACGAAGTGGCGCGTATCAGCGCCTATGTCGACCCGGCACTTGCCCGCTCGGAATTGCGTCCTGCGGTGGAGGCGGCGCTCAATGTTGAGGAGCCGACCGATCTCGCGACGCCCGAGCGCAAGACCATCATCGACGAGATTTTGGATGACGTGGTGGGCTTGGGGCCGTTGCAGCCGCTCATCGAGGACGACACCGTTACCGAGATCATGATTAACGGCTGCCGCTCGGCTTTCTTTGAACGCGGCGGCGTCTTGCACCCCATCGAGCATGCGTTTGAGGATGATGAGCAGATCCGTGTGCTTATCGACCGCATCATCTCGCCACTTGGCCGCCGTATCGACGAGCGCAGCCCCATCGTCAACGCCCGCCTCAAAACGGGCTATCGCGTCAACGCGGTGATTCCGCCTGTGGCGATTGACGGACCGATTCTCACCATCCGAAAGTTCTCGGACCGCATCTGCTCGCTGGACGAGCTTGTGGGGCTGGGGTCGCTGCCGCTTTGGTATGCGCAGCTGTTGTCGTGCGCGGTGTCGCTGCGACAGGACCTGGCGGTTGCGGGAGGCACGGGATCTGGTAAGACCACCCTGCTCAACGCGTTGTCATGTGAGATTTCCACCGGCGAGCGCATCGTGACGATCGAGGACTCTGCCGAGCTCAAGTTTGCGCATCATCCGCACGTGGTGCGTCTAGAGGCGCGCGAGGCTTCAATTGAGGGCGAGGGCGCGGTGACGATCCGCGACCTGGTGACCAATGCTCTGCGCATGCGCCCCGACCGCATCGTGGTGGGCGAGGTGCGCGGTGCCGAGTGCTGCGACATGTTGCAGGCCATGAACACGGGCCACGACGGGTCGCTCACGACACTTCATGCGGGTTCAGAACAGGAGACCGTGGTGCGTCTGACGTTGCTTGCACGTTATGGCATCGATCTGCCGAGCGAGCTCATCGAGGAGCAGATTGCCATGGCGCTCGACGGCATCGTGATGTCCGAGCGCCACGCCGATGGCAGGCGTTTCGTCTCCTCGTATTCGGGGGTGCGTCGCGCCGCGTCGGGCGGCGTAGAGCTCGAGCGCTATGTGACTTTCGATGCCGCCGAGCGCACCTGGAAGCTTGACCGCGAGCCGCCGTTTATCGCAGAAGGCCTGCGGTCGGGGACGCTCACACAAGAGGAGGTGGACGAATGGAGGTCGCTGTGCCCCTCGTCGTAGGGGGTTTGGCAGGGTTTTCTGTTGCGACGGCGTGCGGGGCGGAACCTCGTGTGCCGCAGGTACCGCCGGCGGAGCTGGCGCGTCAGACGCTCGAGACGGTGGCAGAGAAGCTGCCGCGTGAGCTGGTGGAAAACGATCTGCTGAAAAAGATCGCCCGTTCGTGGGCATCGCTGGCTCCGGCGCGTCGCCTTGGCCTCGCGATCGAGGATGCTTCGGGGCGTTTGGCGTTTCTGCTGCTATCGAGCGGTGTCTGCTGCGTTTTGCTAACGATGGTGTCGTTATCGCTCCTCGGATTTGCCTTGGGACTTGTTGCTCCGTTTGCCGTTGGTGCCGCTCGGGATGGCTTTGAGAGCCGGCGCGAGCAACACGATGCAGAAGAGGCCATGCCCGAGGCGTTTACCGCACTTTCCATGTCGCTTGCCTCGGGACATTCACTGGCCCAGGGCATGCGCTTTGTGGGCGCTCATGCGCAAGAACCGGTGCATACCGAGTTTTTGCGGGTGGCGGCGGCAATCGATTGCGGCATCTCGGCGACCGACGCGCTCGATGACTTGCTCGTGCGCATCGACGCCCCTGGCCTTTCGCTTGTGACCTTGGCGCTTAAGGTGTCTCAGCGCACCGGTGCTCCGCTTGCCGACTTACTGTCCGAGGCGTCGAGCATGGTGGGGGAGCGCATTGAGCTCAAGCGCCGCCTGGATGTTAAGACGTCGCAGGCTCGCATGTCTGCGCATATGGTCGCGGCGATGCCGACGGGCATGTGCGCGGTGTTGGCGCTGCTTTCGGCAGATTTTCGTCGCGGTCTTGCGACGCCTGCCGGCGCGGGCACTGTGGTGCTGGGTCTTGCCCTCAACGCCGTTGCCCTGGTGGTTATCCGGCGCATTATGCGGGTGAAGCTATGAGCGCCCCGGTTGCAGTTGCGGCTTGCCTGTGCGCTCTGAGTGTATTTGTCGCGACGGGTTTGGATCGGGCGGATGCACGCAAGATCGCAGAGGCCTGCAAGCGCGAGGCGGTGCTGGTCGCTGCCGCGGGTCGCTCGGTGGTCGATGCTCTGGCCGTGCGAATGAAGGGCGCGGTTGGAGCGGGCGGCCCGGCGCGAGTATCGCTCGGCGAAGTGTCCGAGATGATCGATGTTGTGCGCTTGGGTCTTTCGGCCGGTCTTTCGTTTGATGCAGCGCTTGAGATTTTCTGCGCCAACCGCCGGTCAGTGCTGGCTCTTCGACTTGAGCGGGCCTGCATGGCGTGGCAGGTGGGCGTGGGCACGCGTGAGGACGAGTTGTTGGCCGCCGCACGCGACCTGGACGTGCGAGCGCTCGAGACCTTTGCCATCACGGTGGGGCAGGCGCTCGCTCTGGGTGCCCCACTTGCCGAGACACTGGCCGCTCAAAGTCGCGAGATCCGTGCGGCTCATCGCGCCGCGGTCGAGCGCGAGATCGAGCGTGCGCCCGTCAAGCTGCTGATTCCCACCGGCACGCTCATCTTGCCGGCGTTGCTTCTGTCCATATTGGGCCCGCTGTTGGGAGCAGGCGGGATGATGTAGGGAGGAATACATGAACACGATGACTGACGTTGCTGGCAAGATCTGGAGCTGGGCTGTTTGCCAGTCAATTCGCGCTCGCCAGCATGCCGGGGAGCTACTGCAGGAGGAGAGTGCGCAGGGCACCACCGAATACGCCATCTTGGTCGGCGTGCTCGTGGTGATCGCCATCATTGCCATTGTCGCATTTAAGGGCAAGGTCCAAGATCTATGGAACGCTATCAGCGAGGGCATCAACAGCCTGTAGAGGGTAGGCGGCCTGCCGGCGCACTGCTGGTGTTTGCCTGTGTGGTTGTGGCGGTGGCAGTGGCGGTTTGGGGGCTAAACGCCGCGCGGCAGCAGCGTCCTGGGGCCGCCTTCGATTCGGGCTCAGATTCGACGGTGGCGTCTCAAAAAGATGAGATGCGAGATGCGGACGATTCGGATGTCGCTGTCACGGCGCAAACCTTTCTGCGGATGCTCGACAAGCGGTCTGGCACTGCGACGGATTCGCCTGAGGACAACGCGATTGCGGTCCGGCTTGCATGGTCCGAGGACCGACCGATGACCGAGGCAGCGGCGGATATGTTACGCGCCTACCGCGAGGTGCCAACGGCCCAGCTCGCCCTGAGCGGCTATCTCGATATTAAGGGTAACGTATGGGGCGCCATTGTGCGCGATGGGCGCGGCTGGGTCGATATGGTGACGGTTGCCGCGGATACTGGCGATGCTTCGTGTCGTCTGCGCGCGGTGCGCCTGGCCCCGCAAACAATAAGCTCAAAGGAGGGGTCGTGAAATGCATGACGTCCTGCGCGAGGAATCTGCCCAGGCGACGGTCGAATACGCCATCGTCACGGTGGCGCTGTTATCGATCGTGCTGGCGATTGCGGGGCTTTGGCGTGCTGGCACCGATGGGCACTTGGCGGCGCTGGTTGAGCGGGCGGCATCCCATGGCGTTGCCTCGACGTCGGTTATCGACGCCGCTGCGGGCGCTAAGGACATCGCGTTGTATTGATATCGCGCGCGAGGACCGGGCGCAGTCTACGGTCGAGGCTGCTTTTTTGCTGCCGACGTTTCTGATGCTCATTCTTCTCGCACTGCAACCGGTGTGTTTGCTTTATACGCGCGCGGTCATGGAGTCTGCCGCTGCCGAGACCGCGCGGCTCATGACCACGACGACGGCGGAGGACGACGATCTTAAGGAGTTCACCCGCCGCCGGCTTGCCGCAGTGCCCAACGTTTCGATCTTTCATGCCGGCGGGCCGTTGTCGTGCGATATCGAGCTTGGCCGGGCCGGTGCGGGTGGTGTCTCGTCCGTGTCCGTTTCCGGCGAGGTCAAGCCGTTGCCTGTGATCGGTGCGTTTGCGCAGGCTATGGGTGGTACCGCCGAGGGCGGCTACGTTGAGCTCAAGGTCGATGTCTCGTATCAATCGCGTCCCGAATGGCTGGAGGGAGATTATGATTCGTGGATTGCTGCATGGGATTAAGCGTTTCTGGTCTAGATGCGTTTTGACGCGCCGTCCGAGCTGCCATCGCAAGCGAGGCGGCTTTATGGGCCGCGCCGGTATCGACCTGTTTATCGAAGACGGTGCCTACACCACGCTTTCTTCTGCCGTGGTCATCCTAGTGGTGCTCACGTTGTTGTTTTCGTCGACCGCGGCGATATGGAGCATGTCGCGTGCCGGGGATACCCAGGTGGCGGCCGATAGCGGCGCGCTGGCGGGTGCCAACGTGGTGTCGTCCTATCACACGACTGCCACGGTGGTTGATGCGAGCATCTTGAGTCTGGGGCTAGCGGGGTTTGCCACAATCGGGACGGGCCTGGTTGCCATTCTCATCCCAGGTGCCGAACCAGTTGCCGGCAATATGGTCGACACCGGGATTGAGATCATTAAAACGCGCAACAAGTTTGCCAAAAGCGCATCGGAAGGCTTGCAGAAAATCGAGACGGCTCTGCCGTATCTGATTGCCGCGCGTGCCACGCAGGCGGTGTCGGCGCAGGATACCGATAGTGTGGCCTATACCGGTACGGCGCTTGCCGTGCCCAGGACATCCGAGTCGGACTTCGCTGCGCTCAAAGGGTCAGAGATCTCGACCGATACCATTAAAGACACATCAGATGATTTAGAGCGTGCGGCCGAGGAGCTGCGGAAGGCTTCTGAGGACACGGCGAAGGCTAAAGAGCGCGCTTGGCTGGCGGATTGTGGCGGGTCTGACAAGGGCTCGGTCAGCAGCTGTTCTTGCATGTGGGAGCGTGTGAAAAGTCTAACGGATCTCTCTGGTGCTCAAAATCCGCATTACGCTTCGAGCGTTACGTGGGAACCGCAAGTGGCGCTCGATCGCGCGAAGGCCTACTATCGCCAGCGCCTGGCAAATGAGAAACCGCTTGGCGAGGGTCCGGAAAAACAGGCAGATTCTGCTGCACGAAAGGTGTTCTTCGCTTATGCGGGCGAAGAAGTCGAGCGGGCATATATAACTGAAAAGGACGGCAAAGTTTCCGCCCGCATCCCTTTCCTTCCGCGAAATCCAGATGAGGCGCGGACGACTGAACTCTATACCGATGCGCGTTGGCCCACGAGTGAAGTAGATAAAGTTACCTATTTGCATTATGGGACTGACTGTCCAAATTACAAAAAAGGAAAGCCGGGTGGGCTGGCATCCGTCGCAGATTTTGACGGTCACGAAACGTGTAGCGAATGCCATTTCGGTGTGTCGTCTTTAGGGTACGTTGCGATTGCAACGACTTCTGTCGAAAGGGGCTTCGAGTACCACTTCGATAAGTTCAAAGAGGCTCTGGAAGACTACGTCGAATGCCGCAACAAAGAACTCGAACTTGAGCGTCAGACCGAGGATGAGGCCGACCGTGCGGGCAATGCGTTTGACCAGGCCATTAAAGCGCTTTCCGGCGAGCGCCCGCGTATCGCCCCACCTGGCCGCAACGGCGTGGTCGCCTTTGCAGTTTCGGGTGACATTACCAGCCCCGATCAACTTAACTCCTCGTTTAACGCGGCAGTCAGGCTTGGCGATCGCGGTGCTATCTCTGCCGCGGTGCTGGCGCCCGATGAGGCGACGGCGCAAAACAACGTGCTTTCGCGATTTTTCTCGACATTGAAGGAACGCTCGGGCGGCGTTGCCGGCGTGCTCGACGGCGTCATGGATGTTTGGGGACGGCTACTCGTGGGATACGGTGATATCCAAGGCTCAGCCGACGAACTTATGGACGAGATGATTAAAGGCCTAGGAGGGGGCAGCGGCGCGTTGGGCTCCATCGCATCGTGGCTCGGCGATACCGTTTCGGCGTCCGTGGCGGCGCTGGGTTTGGAACCGTGCGACTTGCGCCTGCGAAAGCCGGTGCTGACCGATTCCGCCAATATCATTAAGAGTCCGGGGTCTGACATTGCGGGTCTCTCTCAAGCGCAAGACAAACTGCGAAGTATTCCGTTGGGCGTGACCGATCCCAAGGCGCTTTGCGAGGCGTTGGAATATCAAGTCGAACGCACCATTAGCGGTACGGTGTTCACACTTGCGGAGATTCCTCTGCCCGGCGGCGGCTCCATCCCGCTCACCGTCGATGTCGCCACACTGGTTGGCGCTCTGGGCGGTGGGTCGTAATGAGTATCCGCATGCGTCTGCGCGAGGAGCGCGCCCAAGCGACGGTGGAGATGGCAGTGGTTACGCCCGTTTTGCTGGTGCTGGCACTCATCGTGTACAACGTCATGATCTTTGCCAGCGCTGTCGCGCGCTTCGACCGCGTGGTGCCCGACATCGTGCTAGCGCATGCCGTGGCGTCGGAGGGGGAGGGCGACGAAAGCTCTGCCGATGCCTCGGCGACGGTTCAGACTCAAATTCTGAATGCCATGGAAGGCTATGACTTACAGATCGAAGTGTCGAGCGAGCAAGGCGCGAAGGCATCGGATGGTGGCCTGCTCTCCCTATCCGGTACGTTTAGGACCTACACCTGCACCATGCACTATGAGCCGTGGCCGACTTCTCTCAGCATCGCTGGCGTTCCGCTGGGGGCGCCGACAACGTTGTCGCACGAGCGTGCGGTGACGGTCGATCCATGGCGTCCGGGGGTGGTCATGTGACCGCGGTTTCGTCCTACATCGTCTACGCGCGGGCACTCAATAGGCTGGGTTGGACGCCGGCCGAGTTTGTGGTGGCGGAGTCGTTTGTCGTGCGCCTGCGCGGCATGCTGGGACGGCGTCCGGTTGCCGCCAACGGCCTGCCGCTCGTCATGGCGTTTCCACGCTGCTCTTCGGTCCATACGTGTTTTATGGCCTATCCCATCGACATCGCCTTCATCGATCGCGACGGCAATATCCTCGCGCGCTACGAAAAC
>JAIHVJ010000049.1 GCA_022720335.1 Collinsella sp. | reverse complement strand
GCGATAGCGCTCGGACGTGCCATCGATGACCTCGGCGGGCAGGTGCGGGGTCTCCCCCGTCATATCCCAGTTGGCCTTGAGCCAATTGCGGACGAATTGCTTGTCGTAGCTAGGCTGGATCTTGCCCTCCTCGTAGCTGGCAGCAGGCCAGAAACGGCTGGAGTCGGGCGTGAGGCACTCGTCGATCAGCGTGACCTTGCCATCGATGACACCAAACTCGAACTTGGTGTCGGCAATGATGATGCCACGGGTCGCGGCGTACTCGGCAGCGGCCTTGTAGATCTTGAGGGAAAGGTCACGAATCTGCGTGGCGATGTCCTCGCCCACGATCTCGCAGCAACGCTCGAACGAGATGCTCTCGTCGTGGTCACCGATCTCGGCCTTCGTGGACGGCGTGAACAACGGCTCGGGAAGCTTGGAAGCCTCGGTCAGGCCCTCAGGCAGCTGGATGCCGCAGACGGTGCCGTTCTCGTCGTAGGTCTTCTTGCCCGAACCGGTCAGATAGCCGCGGACGATGCACTCGATAGGAATCGTCTGGGCCTTCTTAACCAGCATGGCGCGGCCAGCGAGGTAGTCACGATACTCAGCAAACTCCTCGGGGAAATCCGCCGGGTCGATGGAAACGAGATGGTTGGGAACGATGTCGGCAAACTTATCGAACCAGAATGCCGAGATGCGATTGAGCACCTCTCCCTTAAACGGAATCTCGTCGGGAAGAATGAAGTCGAACGCAGAAATGCGGTCGGTGGCGACCATCAGCAGGTTTTCACCGGCATCGTAAATATCACGAACCTTGCCACGGGAATCCGGACGACGCTCCATCGTTGTCACGTGAGTCACTCCTTACCTAAATACGACAGAAATGCGGGTTCTTTCCCGCATGTTTTCGCAAACTCGGAGCGGCAGGGACGCGGCCCCTCCTTCACCGAATAGCGAAAAGCTAGTGCTCCATTGTAGTAGATGCCGCGTCCGCCGTGTGCTCGCGGGGCAGATGAATTGTAAAAGTCGTACCCTTTCCAAGCTCCGACTCCACGGATATGTAGCCATGGTGACGCTCGACGATCTGCTTGGTCACGGCGAGGCCGACGCCCAGGCCGCCAGCTTCGCGGGCGCGGCTGGCATCGGCGCGCCAAAACCGCCCGAAAATGCGCGACAGATCGTCCTTGGCAATACCGATGCCGGTATCAGAAACGGCAATGCTGACGTGCCTGCGGTCACTGAGCACCGACACCACGACCCAACCGCCCTCGGGGGTGTAGCGCATGGCGTTGCTCATGAGGTTGATAACACATTGCGTGATCATGTCGGGATCGGCCTCGACGACATCGTCGTGCCCTTGGGTTTCATCTGCAAAGCGAAGACGAAGGTCACGGTCGGCAAACAGACGCTCCTGGCCGTTCACAATCGATCGCACGAACGGAACCATGTCCACCGGTTCTAGATTGAGCGGAGCCGTGCTGTTTTCCATACGCGATAGGTCGAGCATCTGCTGCACCAGACGAGCCAGGCGACGCGTCTCGGAAGCAACGGTCTCCAAATGCTCATCGTCGGTGGGATACACGCCATCCTGCATGGCCTCGACCGTTGCGAGCATGGCCATAAGCGGCGTGCGAAGCTCGTGTGCAACGTCTGAGGTCAGGCGCTTCTCGTGTTTCATATCCTTCTCGAGCGAGGTGGCCATCTCATCGAAGGTCTCACCCAGCTGATCGATCTCGTCATCACCGCGCAGCCCCGTGCGAGCCGACAGGTCGCCGTCACGGATTTGCTTTGCGGTACTGGTGATGCGATGAATCGGTTTGGTGAGCATGCGCGACACGAGCGATCCGATAACGACCGAAATGCAGATTGCAACAACCGCGGCGAGGGCCATGGCGTTAAAGGTCTTCTCCCTAAACGCAGAGTCCGCCTTGGTGAGCAGAGCGTCGGAGCCGATGGCCCACAGCTTTACCTGTCCGACATGCTCGCCGGAAGACGTTACAATCTCGACGTTAGCAACGCTATCGGAGTCGGTTGGAGCAGACGAGACCGGGCTATGCGATGCCCTCTTGCCGCTCGTGTCGTCGGTCGTAGCCTGGTTTTCGCGTACATCGGCGGTGGCGCTTGCCGAGGGCCAGGAATCGTCATAAACGATCACACCCTTTTTATTGACGACCTGCATGCCCAGATCGTCGGAAACCAAACTCGACGTTGCGACCGTGCGCAGTTCTCCCGCGGTCCAAGAGCCGTTTTCCTCATATGAGGTCGCCAACTTCTCGGCAGCGGAATTTGCGATTTCGACGATATTGGAGCGTGTGTAATCCGAAAAGACCGTGCCCCACACAACAGAGACAACGCCCACCAGCACCAATACCGTCATGAGCGATGTCAGAGCAAAAGCAAGTGCCATGCGCGAGGGATAGCTCATCGTTGGCCGTGAATCGGAACGAGGCGTGTTCCAACTAGCCTTGGAACCCGCCTCGCTCTCCTGCTTGTGCTTTTGTCCGATTTCAAAGCGCGCAGGTGTCATATGTGATTTCCCTATTTCTCGTCCGACTTATCGGTCTTGGCCGGAGCCTCGAAGCGATAGCCGACACCATGGACGGTGTAGAGCCACTTGGGCTTCTTGGGATCATCGCCCAGCTTGGCGCGAAGATTCTTCACGTGGCTATCGATGGTGCGCTCATAGCCCTCAAAGTCATACCCGAGCACTTTCTCGACCAGCTCCATGCGGTTATACACACGGCCGGGATGGCGGGCAAGCGTGGTGAGCAGCTTGAACTCGGAAGCCGTCAGATCGACTTCCTTGCCCTCGACCAAGATCTTGTGGCCCGAGATATCGATGACCAGATCGCCGAAGTCGAGTACCTCGACGGCGGGCTCGTCGGCCTGATGGGCACGGCGGAACAGAGCGCGAACGCGGGCGACGAGCTCGCGCGGCGAGAACGGCTTAATCAGATAGTCGTCGGCGCCGAGCTCAAGACCGATAATACGGTCCTCGATCTCGCCCTTAGCCGTCAGCATGATGATGGGGACATCCGAGGTATCGCGAATGGTGCGGCAAACGCGCTCGCCGGGGATCTTGGGGAGCATAAGGTCGAGCACGACCAGGTCGAACTGATGCTTCTCGAACTCCTCGATCGCGGACTGGCCATCGCCGACGCCCACAACCCAGTAGCCTTCGCGCTCGAGATAGGCAGCGACGGCGTCACGGATTGCCTTCTCATCCTCGACCAGCAGAATCTTTTTTGCATCTGAAGCCATAACACGGCCCCCCTGTCTCAATTAGCTAAGAACAAGCCCATTTTAACGCACCTGAGCCCGCCAGATGCCGCTATGACGCGGCAGCTCGGCGGGCGGTACTCACAATTACAACGCGTTTATTCCCCTGTTGGCGCCTTTTTAACCCCTCTAAGCTTAAAGAGAGAATAGGCGTGCAGTGACCGTCTCTGGTATACCCTGGCTGTTGCGCACCGTGGCGTACGTAAGGAATGAGTCCGATTTTCCCGCCGTAGCTGGATAATCGCCATACTCCAAAGCGCGGTCGGGCGACAGCAGCGAGCCATAGGTCTTGGCAGAGGTGTCGATCAGGAAATGCGACGCCTGTACCTTAACAAGGTATTTATTCTTCTTGCCAGCCGCACATGCGAGCGGCTCGCGTGACAGGAAGAGGTACGGCCCTCCCTCATTACCGATATACGTGCCCATATTGCCCAGGCTACCCACGCCACTATAGGCCGCCTCGATAGAAAACACGAAGGTATCGCCCATATATACGGCCTCGAAAGGCGAAACTGACGAAGGGAGGACCAACTGGGCACGCTTGGTGTTGTTGCCGTCGGTCAGATCGATTGCCGTTATGCCGTAGTAGACGCCCTCGTCGTTGCGGACACGCGGCGAGATGGTCAAAATGCCGTCGCTCGCGCGCGGGGCCGATGCAAAGCGGCCCGTCGATTTCCAAATTACCTCGGCCTTGGATTCATCAAGCGAGCGACGATAGCAAAACGAATCACTACTCGTTTTATTGCCGCCTGCCGAAGGCATTTTATACCAGATGACTGATGACCCGAACGCCGTAAACAGGGGCGGATCATAGTCCTTGCCACCTCGATCGAGCTCAACCACGTCGCCAGAGAGCGAAGCGCCCGACAGATTTTGAGCGTAGAGCTTCCACGATGAATTGGCAAAGTTCATCTCAACCCACGCGAATACGCCGTCGCCGGCACGGACATCGTAGAATGCATATCCCGTGCCCTCGATAGGATCCTCGATTAATGTGGTAAGCGAGCCATCACCCAGGTTGAGCACACCGAGTGTGTTGGCGTGCAGCGCCGATGCGGGCGCCATCATCGCCGCGGCGTAATCGCCGTCGCAGTAGTACAGCAGCGTACCCAGAGGCAGCGTCCACGACGCCGCCGGCTCAAGATCGATGTCGACTGCCTCGTACTCATCCGTAATCGAGATGATCTTGGAATCGTCCTTGATAACCTGCGGCTCGCCGGCGGCATCATCGCTGGTGCCCGTTTTTTTCGAGCATCCGGCAAGCACCGTGGCAGCGCCCGCGGCAGCCCCACCGAGTACAAAGCCGCGACGCGATATTCCGTTCTTGATGTGATCGGCGATACCCATTAGGCGATCTCGGTGCGAGCGGCCTCGATAGCGCGTGTAAGCTGGTCGGCGCAGGAGGTCTTTTTCATACCGCAGGTATTACCGGCGAGAACCTCAATCACACGGTCGGCAGGAGCGCCCTCGACCAGTTTGGAGATGGCCTTGAGGTTGCCATCGCAGCCGCCGGTAAACTCGACGCCCAGTACCTTGCTGCCGTCGTCGGAAAGATTGAGATGGATATTGCGAGAGCACACACCCTGAGGCTTGTAGTCAAAGCTAATCATTGAGATCCCCTCTCATAGAGAAATTTCAGATGTCTATTATCCCCGCCCGGGCCGATATAGTATCGCGGGCACCGATTCAACATCCTACGATGCACAAACCGGTGACTGCAATACTAACGATTCGCGTCCTGAGCGTGAACTTCACGCTTCTCTTGATACATGTTATGGTCGGCAACGCGGTATATCTCGGCTAGCGTACAGCCGGGTGTCTCTACCGTCGCGATGCCAAATGACGCGCTGACGGCCAGCGCATCATCGCTCGCCGCAGCAAGACCGCGGCGAAGATCTTGCACCAATTGACGCGCGGACTCGCGATCAGTGTAGGGGCATATCAACAAAAACTCATCTCCACCAACGCGCATGGGCACAAACTTCTCGCCTGCCACCTGCCTCAATACAGACGCCGTACGCCGCAGCAACTCATCGCCCATTTCGTGACCGTAAAGATCGTTGGTGCGCTTGAGGTGGTTGCAGTCCATCATGATCACACTCACGGGCAGGGATTTGTTCACCGAGTCGTCGCCAAGGGACTCAAGGTAATTTCTATTGCGAAGCCCCGTCAGTTTGTCCTGAAAAGAAAGCTCTTCGGCGCGCTTTGCCATCGAGATGTTATGCGTCGCCACGACGACCGATTCCAGTCGGCCCTGCTCATCGCGACGCTGCGGAACAACCTGCAGCGAATACCAAGCACCTCGGCAATCTCTCACCTCGGCATCCAAGTGCGGCACGCCCTCCATACGGTCCCGAAGCGTACTTGTATCTATAAGTTCCATGACCACTTCGCGGCTTTCGGGACTCACAACGTCTCGACAAACCGTGTCCAAAAAGTCATATGCCTCGGTATGCTCAGCAAATATTTTCGCCATCGACGGCGACATGTTAATTCCCTCGATCTCGAGCGTATCGAGATGCAACAGGAAGGTCGACTCATACGCAGAACTGATGGCATTGATGATGCCGAGCTGCTTGTCCTTTTCGGCCAAGTTGCGACGGTCGGCAATAGCGCGCACCAACAGCACTACGACCCAAAACGCTAGGCACGCCAGCACGCCGGCAGCGACAAATGCAATCCTGCCAGACATAACCTCAGATTTGGGGTAGAGCGCAAACAGGCGGTAGTCCTTATACGCCGCACGCACGGCATACCAGGTAGTTCCCTGATATTCGACGCGCGTTAGGCCTTCGTCTTTCCAGTCAGTTCCGCTATCGGCAAGAAGTCGGGCAAGGGCCATATCGACGGTCGAATCGTTTGAGGATACGATTTGCGCATCGCGCATCACGAGCACCGTTGGACCCTGATGGAACGTGTTGTTCACGAGCACGTCGGCGATAACGTATGAATAGTCATCGGAGGGCTCAGCCGCAAGCGATTGATACCCCAACGCCACCCCATCACCGTACGGAATGGCACTCACGGCAAAGTCGACGCCGCGACGCTCTACGACGGTCGAGTAGGACACTTTGAAGCCTCGATACATCGATGCGACCGGCGAACAGGCCAGCTCCTCTCGCCACAGCATCAGTGGATCGCGACCGTCAGTATCGTAATGAGCGGCCATATGGCCGTCGGCGTCCATGACCAACATTCCCGAAAGACACTCGGTATGGACATATTCCTCGACCAGATCGTCGTTGACTTCAACGCGATCAGGCGGCAAGAACGCCGCAAACGACTCGAGCGCAGCATCCAAATTGTGCGTCGCCTCGGTTTTTCTTCCCTGTTCATATCGGTCATATTTTTTGCAGGCGTTTTTTAGAAACACCATGGTTTCCTGGCCAAACCCAAGCGTTTTATCGAGACAGCGATGCGTACCGACCATGTAGAGCAAACTCAATAGGACAACGCTGGCCACAACGCCGATAGCCGCGGCGACCAAACCCTTTCGACGCAAGCGGCACTTGTCATTTGTCATGATTCCGCCCTTTGCCCGTCCGCCGTCGCTCCTGCCTTGTAATTGCTCACAATACGATCAATCGTGCCGTCCCGATCCATGTCGAACAGCACGGTATTGAGGTTTTTGACGTACTCCCCCTCATAGCTGTTCTCAAACGCAACGCCCAGGTCAACTGTCATAACGTTGTCGGCAAACACGCGATAAACACCGGGATACTGCGCGACGAGCCGGTCGAGCGATTGAACGTCCGCCATCCAACAGTCAACATACCCTTTGGCCAGAGCGGCTTTGCAGAGTTCGGCAGAGCCATATGATTTGATTTGAACGTCCGACGAGATCCCCAGATCCCCCGCAAGCAATCGACGCTCACTCACCGAGCCCGCAATCACCGCAATGGTCTTACTTCCATCGAGATGTGCCAAGGACTTGATACCACTCGCTTTCTTGGCGACAACCGAGACCGTCACGGTTAGATACGGCTCAGTCCAGTAATACTTATCCTCGCGATAACAGGGCGAATAATCGCACCATAGGCAATCGATATCACCATTTTTGAGCAGCCGGTCGCGATCGTTCCAGTCAATATCGACAAACTGCGGCTTGAGCCCCGCACGCTTGCAGGCCTCGCGGGCGATATCGATATCGATACCGGCGTAATCGCCTGTGGTATCGACATACACATAGGGGTCATTATCCGTAACGCCAATCTTGAGCACCGGGAGATCTTTATCGGCTTCATTCGAGGAGGAAGGACTGCGTCGAACGGTATACGTCAGGGCGCCCGCGCAGACGGCAACAAAGAGCATGAGCACAAGCGAGACGATAGCGCCTCGTTTAATACGTCTGGGCACGTGCCTCCTTTCATCAAAACAGCAGCCGAATTTTCATTCTATTACCGGAGCCTGCGGCAGCAACGAAAAAAAGCGCCTCGCCCAAGACGGGCAAGGCGCCAATGGTTGAAATGTATCCGCAAGCGGTCGAATAAAGCCAGCCTACTCGAAGCTCAGCTGCTCCAGACGGTCGAAGACCGTATCGATACGAGTGAGGAAGTCCCACGGATCGAAGATCTCGTCGAGCTTCTCCTGGCTGACGGTGCAGCGCGGATCCGCCTCGAGGCGCTCCTTAAAGGTGGGACCGGAGACGCAATCCTGCACCTCGTGCCAGGTTGCCATAGCGTTCTCCTGCACGATGGCGTAAGCGTCCTCGCGGGTAATACCCGTGTCGACGAGAGCCAACAGCACCTTGGAAGAGAAGATGAGGCCGCGGGTCTTGTTGAGATTGGCCATCATGCGCGCCGGATACAGCTGCAGGCCATCGATAACGCGAATGAGGCACTGGAACATGTGGTCAAGGGCGATGAAGCTATCGGCCTGGGCGACGCGCTCGGCAGAGGAGTGCGAAATGTCGCGCTCGTGCCACAGGGCAACGTTGTCAAAAGCGACCTGAGCGTTGGACTTCACGACGCGCGACAGCCCGCAGACCTTCTCCATGGTGATGGGGTTGCGCTTGTGCGGCATGGCGGAGCTGCCCTTTTGTCCCTTGCGGAACGGCTCCTCGGCCTCGAGCGTATCGGTCTTCTGCAGGTTGCGAACCTCGGTCGCAATGCGCTCGCAGGTAGCTGCCGTGGTAGCGAGCACACCGGCAAGATAGGCGTGGTGGTCGCGGCTGATGACCTGCGTGGACAGCGGATCATGAACCAGACCTAAGTGCTCGCAGACATACTCCTCGACAAACGGCTCGATGGAGCTGTACGTGCCGACAGCGCCCGAGATGGCACCGAAAGCAACGTTCTTACGGGCGTCCTCAAGACGGTCCAGATCGCGCTTGAGCTCCCAGGCCCAAGAGCCAAACTTCATACCGAAGGTCATCGGCTCGGCATGGATGCCATGAGTACGGCCGGCGCAGAGCGTGTTGCGCTCCTCGAAGGCGCGACGCTTGCAGATCTCGCCGAGCTTCTTGACGTCCTCGATGATAAGGTCGCAAGCCTGAGTGAGCTGATAGCACAGAGCCGTATCACCCAGGTCGGAGCTGGTCATGCCGTAGTGAACCCAGCGGCTGGGCTTGGGCTCGCCCTCGGGAACGTCGGCATCGATATACTCCTTCATGTTGGTCAGGAAGGCGATGACGTCGTGGCGCGTGACTTCCTCGATCTCGTCGACCTTTGCCTTCTCGAAGTTGGCGTGGTCGCGAATCCACTGGGCTTCGTCTTTGGAAATACCGATCTTGCCGAGCTCCGCCTGGGCCTCGCAGGCCAGGACCTCGATCTCCTGCCAAATGGCGTACTTGTTCTCGAGGGAGAAGATGTGTCCCATCTCCGGGCGGGTATAGCGATCGATCATAGCGGCTCCTTTTTGGTTATTGGCACGTTGGTCGTAACTCGACTATTGTACCGTGCGCAGGTGCAAGTATGGGCAGCAGGCATTAACCTAACATTTTGGAATTGGAGCAAGCAACGGGACGTCTGCGTATTTGCCTCGCAAATCCGCACCGGCTGCGGTCGATCTCCTCGGATTCACGGAGACGATGGGGAAGACTTTGTTGAATTGGCCGCCCCAAGGTCTCCCGCGCTCGATGGAGCGGGCAACGGGACGTCCGCGTATTTGCTTCGCAAATCCGCACCGGCTTCAGGCGCCTGCCGGCGCCTTCGCCTGCTCGCTACAAACGCTTCGCGTTTGTTTTACGCTCGCACCCTGGCGGGTTCGAGTCCCGGCGCTTTATTGAAAAAAGCACGGCACCGTGATGGTGCCGTGCTTGTGCTTCTAGCTGGAGCGGGCAACGGGACTCGAACCCGCGAGTGTCAGCTTGGGAAGCTGATGCCTTACCACTTGGCGATGCCCGCTTGTGTGTTGGCTAGTATAACGCGGTTGTCTTGTTCGATACAAGGGTGTCGATGCTTGTTTTAGCTGTGGAGAATCGTCTGAAAAACAGTCCAATTGTGGAGACAGGGACCTCTGGTGTCCTTATTTCACCATCTTTTACCTGCGGTTTTATTTGATTGTTCCATATGAACCCAATTTGTCGGAAATCGGGCAAGCTTTTGGTCAGCTTCCGGTACTTACCCGCATGAACCTCGGGGGTAGCCTCGTCCCAAGCGCCGCAGCCTCCCCGTGCGGCGCACGAGGGATAAGGAGCAGCCATGTCCAACGCACCCACGCACTCTGTCCACAGCGCAATCGCAACAGGCCCGCTGCTCCTACTCCTCTTCCTACTCATCAGTTGCTTGGCTCCGAGACCCGCACTTGCCATCGACGGGTACGATCAGCTCGGCTTTCGCACCATTAGCGACGATTGTGGGCCCTTCTTCATCGGTAAGTACGAGGCTCAAGACGCCTCAATCGCGTACTGTATGAACCAGGAACGTCCCGGTCCCACCAAGCCGGGTGGCCCATGGCTCAACTTTGATCAGGGCTGGGTATGGCTCGACGACGAGTTCGCGGCGATCGTTTGTCACGGATATCCTTCCGCAACGTCATTTGGCGGTTACAGCCTGTCGCCCGATCGCGCCCGTGCCGCCACTCAACTTGCCGTATGGATGCTTAACGGCACCACCCATGTCGACGGCACTTACTCCTATACAACAGCTCAAGGCAAAACAAAGAGCGGGCATTTTACCGCCGACAATGAGGTTGTGGCTGCCGCACGGTGGCTTCACGACAATGCAAAATCGGGAGGCATCAAAGCCGCTCCGCACCGCGCACGGCGCTATTTGGGACCCATATCGGGCGGCAGCAAACGTCAAGACATGCTCTACGTGCTGCCAGCGGTCTCTGTTTCTTTCCAAAAGAAGTCCGCGAACACCGTCATTACCAGCGGAAACGGCACCTATCAGTTTGACGGGGCAACATTCGATATCTTCGAGAGCGTGAGCGACGCGCGCGTGGGCACGCTCAAAATGGACGGCAACGGCCGAGCACAGGCAACACTTTTACCTAACACGGCATACTACCTGGTAGAGACAAAGGCACCGGCAGGCTATATCCCTCGACGCGACCGCATCCCCTTTACCACGGAAGGCAATGGTGGTCATGTCACAATCGATGAGCAGCCAGGCACCATCACGTTGCGCATCGTAAAGACCGACGCCGCAACGGGCGCTGGAGCCCAAGCGGGGACCTCGCTTGCCGGTGCCGAGTTTACCTGCGTCTCTCAATCCACCCCCGGATGGACGCAAACCCTCACGACCGACGAAAACGGTCGAGCGGCCCTTGATAACGTTCCCCTGGGAACCTTCACCAT